>JAMPKV010000015.1 GCA_039962225.1 Microcoleus sp. AS-A8 | reverse complement strand
AGAACAGCTATGTCTTTTCGATTTTTTGATTGGTTGAACCTAAATCATGACGTATTTGCTGCTTATAAAGCCAGTTTAGGGTTTATTTGGGCTTAATTTTTGTCTAAGTCCCGTTAACCCAGAAAATGCGTAAATCCTGTGGTAGAACCTGTTGAGTACTTGACTTAGATTTCGTGGATTTCACGGTGTTGTTACACAGAATGACAATACTAAGATTGGCAGAAAGACTCATTGAATTGAGATATCTACTGCCATGACGCCAATACTCCCTCAGTGCCAGAATCTGCAAGAACAGGTAGAACGTTTATTAGACCTATTGCATCAGGAGCCATCTCTACGAGCGTTGCCAGATGATGTGACGGCGGTTCAGGCTTCTTTGCGAAAAGCGATCGCACCCACCTTCGAGATTGTCTTTGCCGGTGCGTTTAGTGCAGGGAAGTCGATGCTGATTAATGCGCTGCTGGAACGAGAGCTCCTCTACAGTGCGGAGGGGCACGCGACGGGGACGGAATGTTACATCGCCCATGCCGAACCAGATCGAGAACAAGTGGTGCTGACGTTTTTGAGCGAAGTGGAGATTCGGGAACAGGTAGTGGCATTGTGTCAGCGATTGGGATTAGCGGCGGCTAATATCAATCAACCGGAAGCGATTGATTTACTACGCCAGGGATGTGTGCTGACTCTCCAGCAGGAAGGCGGCGAGAGTAAATCCGAGAGGGCAAAGCAAGCAAAGGCGCTGGATTTGTTGCTGGAAGGGTTTATCGCCAATCGCGATCGCATCAACACCCTGAACAATGCCACCTACTCAATGGAGCAATTCAACTTCTCGAATCTCCAAGAAGCGGCTGGATATGCTCGTCGTGGTAGTAATAGTGCAGTTCTCAAGCGGATTGAATATTACTGCCATCATCCCCTACTGCAAGATGGCAACGTGCTGATTGATACACCGGGGATTGATGCGCCAGTGCAGAAGGATGCGGAACTGACGTATCGGAAAATTGAGGCTCCCGAGACTTCAGCAGTGGTATGTGTGCTCAAACCCGCGTCCGCAGGCGATATGACGACGGAAGAAACCGAACTGATCGAGAAGATGCGGGGGAATCCAGGAATTCGCGATCGCGTCTTTTATATTTTCAATCGCGTTGATGAAACCTGGTATAACAGCCAACTGCGGCAACGATTGGATTCTTTAATTAATACCCAGTTCCGAGATACGCCTGCTGACAGGGTTTATAAAACCAGTGGGTTACTTGGCTTTTATGGAAGTCAAATTAAAGCAACCAGAGGAGGCGAGAGGTTTGGTTTAGATTCTATTTTTGCTAACAGTGTCAAAGGCACAGTTGGAGGCGAAGATACTCCACAATTCGTGAATGAATTTCTTCGTTACTGCGCCAACTCTGGCAAGCTATCTCCCAGTCGGTTCCGAATTTCCGTCAATAGTTATGAAACCCCCAATGAAAACTATGTACGCATTCTGGGGGAACAAGGAACGCCCCTGATTGAGCAGCTCATTCAAGATAGTGGCATTGAAGAGTTTCGGGAGGCAATTACGCGCTATCTCACCGAAGAAAAGCGCCCTCAATTATTTGCGAATTTGGCTGATGATTTACAACCGTTGTGCATTGGCTTAAAGAAGCACTACCTAAGCGTCCACCGTAATTTGGACAGCCAACCCCGCGAAATTGAGGCGATGAAAGCCCAGGAGTTGGAACATCTCAATCAAGAACTTCAGCAAGTTGGGAAAGAGTTTTGCCGTCACATTGCCGAAGACGTGAATCTGGCAGTGAATAACGCTTGCCCAACGTTTGAGGCAGATTTTCGCCAACTGCAAACCGAAATGATTCAACGCCTTGATGAATTGCTGCACTCGTTTTCAGTAGCAAAAGCTTACAGCCGTGCGACTCGTAGCCATCCTCGCAACGCCACAGCACCTCTAATTGCTGTTTTAGTAGAAGCGCTTTATTACCTGGCTAATGAGCTAGAAGATGTTTTGGTGGAATCTTCACAACAGGTAGTGTCTAGCTTCTTCCAATACTTAATCGAGCGAGTGCGCCGTGCAGATTACTACAGTCAACTTTATCGATTGCTGGGGAACGATGGCGGGATTGAGCAAAAGCTAAAGGGGGTACAGAAGCGGGTTTCTGAAGCTTTGGTGAGTGCGGCGAGGATAGAGTGCGATCGCTTTGTACGAGAAAGCCCTCGTTTTTACGATGAAGGCACATTTTCAATTTATCAATTTCGGCAAACCTTGCAGCAAACGTCCCAAGGTTATGACGCCGAAAGCATGATTGAAGCGGAACCTGCGATTCGGCAGTTACTCAAGTTAGATTTCGAGCCAAAGATTGATCAAACAATCCGGCGCAGTTTCCGCCAAACGATTAACCAAACTCTCAAAACGCTACTATTGCCAATGGCAGATGAGCAGGCAGAGGCAATCTTGCAGCAATATCCCAAGGCGCGTGCTTATTTAGAACAAACTTTGGAACAAGAAGCAGAGGAAAAGATTAAACAGAATCACAAATTGCAGGATGAATTTGAGCAGAAAATTGCTGATTATAACCAAGCGATTACTGGAATTAATAGCTGTTTGCAAGGAATGTTGTTAAACAGGTATCAGCTACCTGTGGTAGGAGAATCTGATTTGACGGCAATACCGAGTTCTGTTGAATCAGATGGTTTTGATTTTAGCTCAAATTTTACCGCTGTATCTAACTCGGTTGATGCAGCAGAGGCTCTCTAAGCAGAGTTTTGAGGTGAAGATTTTCATTAACATCTTTCACTGCTTGAAACAACCGCCAGGGGCTTAAGTCCCTGGCTAACAGATCAAGTCCATTAAAATGGACTCAAATATGAGTATTGTCAGCATTTAGTCCTCTTTAGAGGACTTTAGCTATGAGCCAGGAAATTGATTTCCTGGCGGACTGACAGCTTAGCATTGAATTAAAATCAATAGAGAGGACTATGTAACAATGTCAGTAAATTCAAAAAGGCAATCAATGGAGCGTTTGGCAATCATTTAGGAAGTCAACTTAATGGTCAATTAAGTTCTTGTCATGGAATAAAGATAGATAATTCAATATTGGCTCCTAATGGGGTGAATGAACCTTATGCCAGGTGGTTTGGCGATGGCATAGATTGTGAAATGCTAAACCTTGGTTCAAAAAGCTGGAAAAAAGGAAAAGTGAGAATTAAAGTCAGCCTTGAATTTTATGTCGAAGAACAAGAGGATTCACAAACCCTAGGAAGCGATGCTCTCGAAATCAGTCCACCCGAATCACCACTTGATGATCTTCGTCAGATGATAAACAAGGAAAATCAGCAATAAGAGTTATGGCTAAAACCCCTAGAATTCCCATTCCTCCAGAAGTGAGGAACTATGTTTTTGAACGCGATCGCTATCAGTGTAAAAGCTGCGGCAAAACAAAGCTAGACACTCAACTAACGATTGACCACATTATTCCCCTGGCTCGTGGTGGTCAAAATGATATCAGTAACTTGCAGACTCTCTGCCTTCCCTGTAACCAGCAGAAACAACATCACCTCGACCCCCGCTTCCGCCGTCACTTCACTAATTGACGCAGAAAGCCGCTATTGTAAGATCGCCTCACTCCTCCCCCTTGCCCTTCTTTGTAGGTGAGGAGTTGTCCTTTTTCAGCCATTGCTCTAACGCTTTCTCCAACGCTTCACTTTGACTTATTTCCTCAGAACTACAGGCAATCCTGAAACGACGCGCCAAGTCCTTCGGGACATAGCCGCTTACCTGGGAGTAATTTGGATCGTCGCGCTTGGTTACCACTGATACTCTTGTCGTCGTCGAGCCTATTGTCGCACATAGACTCATTACTGCATATAAGGAAACTCTGCCGATGGTAAAACTTTTAAGCAATCAAGCGATCGCCTTAATCTCCCTTACCCTTTTTGGTAGGTGAGGGGTTTTCGTGTTCTTGCAACCACTTCTCAATCAGTTCCCTGAGCACCTCGCTCATATCGCGTCCCTCTAAGGCACACGTTGCCTTAAATCGCGCTCTCACGGATTCGGGAACGCGCCCTCTCACAAATACTTGGTTCTCAGCTTCGGACACAGATTACAGCTCATAAATGCTCACTTCCATTGTCTCATTGCTATAAATTTTCTGGCTTTTAGTGCTATTGTGCTATTGTGCTATTGTGCTATATTAAAAACAGCTAAAGCCAGCGCTTCAACCGTCCAAAGTCCTGCGCTGGCTTCTGGCTCCCTAATACAAGGAGACTCTACCAATGGTAAAACAACTACTCGGCAATCCAAGCATTCAGCGAAGCTATCCTCCAGGAAATCACCTTTGGGCAATTGTGCGTCTTCTGCCAAACGCACGAACCATCATCGTTGCCCGTTTCCACAACCGCCAAGACGCCGACGACCACAAACGACTTTTGCATCGGTTCATCCCAAACGCCAAGTTTGAAATTATCTTTGACCTTCCCAATGAGAAACCAGAGGAGAATCAAACCCACGCGCCGAGTTAATTCTGGCAAATTGGCTCAGTCAGCTACACCAAAAGCTCTACATAGTCCCCCAACATCAGGGGCAGTAAAAATACTCTAGCTCCCTCTCCTCTCAATGGCTCACAAAGGCTGGGGAGGGGGTCTCCTTTCCGAAAACTCATGCAAGCGCTACGTCATCGCATTAACCCCAAAACTTTCGTCATCACTCTCAGGCAAATCGCCAAACACCTGAAAATCAAGCAAGAGCGCATCTTGAACTGGGCAAAATGGCATAACGTCCTCTGGGTGCATATTCAGGGACTCGGTGGCTACTTCATCAGTTACCGCTTGCCTCGAACAGTGGATTGCTGCCTGTAGTAGTCTGATACGCTTCTGCCCAAATCTGCAAGCTCTCAATACCCTTTGGAAAAGCATTATTCACGAAGCCCAGCGATATACAGAAGAAGCGCTTTCCCGCCTTGATGCCATCTTTCAGCAACGATTGTCTATTTTATGTTCTGCAAAACACCACCGAGGAGATATCTAGATCGAACAATTCAATCCTTTGACTCATAGTCAGTCCAGGATTCACCAAATTTTGCTTAAATCCAGAACAAATCCGGGTAATACCGACTCACCGCTAACAGTAGCCGGATTATCCAAACATTCCACAGCTACTCCCGGACGATAGATATAAACCTGCCGATTTTTGCGTTCGATTAAAAATCCTAAAAGGGCACCGTTGTCAATATATTCCTGCATCTTAGTTTTAAGCGGTTCCAAGTTATCAGAAGCAGAGCGTAACTCCACCACAAACTCAGGACAGATGGGAGCAAATTTCTTCTGTTGTTCGGGAATCAGGGCGTTCCACCGTTCTAGTTTCACCCATGCCGCATCTGGAGAACGATCTGCACCATTGGGAAGCTTAAAGCCAGTACTAGAGTCGAAATAAATCCCAGTTCCGTCACTTTCTGCCCAAATCCCTAATTGCACAATCAATTTGGCATTTCGATTTCCGGTTTCCGAACCAGTCGGAGGCATAATCAGTATTTCTCCCGTAGCGGTGCGTTCGATGTGTAAGTTGCGATTAATTTGACAGAACTCAAAAAACTGGTCATCTGTCAGATTAATGATCGGTTGTAGGCGCAACACCAAAGGAGAGTTTTCTGCTTGAGTCGTTACTGTTGTCATTGTCATGGCACAAATCCTGGACTGCTGTTGCCTTTTGTACACTTACTACTTGGAAGATTTATCAGCAGATGCGATCGCATCCTTTCCTTTATCCGAAGTAACATAACCCAGAAAGGCTTGAACTTGAGGACTAGCCGGCTGCTTGTAAACGTAATAAAGGGTTCGCTGATATGGGTAATTGGGTGCTTCAGGAGTCAACCCGTCTACTGCAACAGTCCGTACCGTCTTTTGATTCACCGCCTGAGAATAGGTTGCATAACCAATGCCACTCGTTCCTAACGCTCGCAGTAGGGGTGTAGTTGCATCTTGGGACAGCGTAGTAATGTTGGGTGTCGTGCCAAAGTTTTGTCCTTGTAGAACAAACTCTTGAAATGTCTGATGGGTGCCACTTTCTGGAGGACGGTTAATCACTCGCAGCGTTCCTGCTGTTCCCCCTACTTTTGACCAATCTGTAATCTGCCCTTGGAAAATCCCCCTAACTTGATTCTGACTTAATCCTCTACGAAACGGATTTTTATCTCCAACAACAATCGCGATCGCATCTTTTGTGACAGGCACAGCCACCAAACCTTGACTCGTTTCTTGGAAAGTCAGGGGGCGAGAGATAGCCGCAACATCTATATTTCCCTGAATCAGGTCTTGAATCCCTTTATCAGACCCTCCTGCATTCGTATTAACAGTTGTTCCAGAAAATTGCTGTTCAAAACTGCTTTTAAGTGCCTGATTAATTTGCACCATACTAGTAGAACCATCAATTCTTACAGTGGTGCCACTCTGTACATTGGTAGGAGATGCGAAAGTTTGAGTGGGTTGAGATAGGTTTGGGTCTTGAGGTTGGTTTTGCGGAGTGTTATTATCACCTGTCGATAAATTACCGACATTAGAGCCAGAACTACGGGTAAACCACCAAAATCCACCCCCTAATAGGGCAGCAGTAATTAAAAGGGCTAAGACTAGAACGGTCGCTTCATTTTTTTGTGACATACCACAATTAAACCAATCATTTTAGTCATCAAACTTTCGGTGTATAAGCAGTCAAAAGTCAAAATTAAAAGTGATATTTCGAGAATTCTCTCTTTTTACGATAAGTTTTTACCTTAACAATTCCTTATTTGGGTAAGGGTACAAATTTATAGCCCCAAGGAGTATCAGAGCTGGGTTGAATAGTCACTAGCTGCACAGTCTGATTGCGATCGCCCGATGGCAAAAACTTAATCGTTCCAGCCGCACCTTGGGCAGAAAAGTCACGTGCCAACAGTGCTTGTTGCACACCCGTCCGCGTCGGATTGCGCTCAATCCCAGCAATCAGTGCCTGGGCAGCATCATAAGCCATTGCCGTGCGCCAGTTTACCTCTCCACCCCAAAGTTGAGTAGCGGCTTTAGGAAACTGAGCCTGAGGGTTTGCCCCAATATGCCAGGGAATTGCCAATACCATGCTTTCAGCCGCCAGTCCTCCTAATTGCAAGGTTTTGGGTGTATAAACATCATCTCCGGCTAAGATCTTGAGCCGTTTACCATTCACTTGAACCACAAGCATGGCTTTATCCAGGGTGCCTGTATTCACCGCTAACATCAGCACCTGTGCGCCTGCCTGAATCGCTTGATCGATGCTTGGAACGGCATCAAAATTTGCATCAGACAAGTCCACTTCGCTGATTACTTCCCCGCCTCCCAGGGAAACAGCCGTGACAAACTCCGACTTTAAAGACTGGCTATAGCCACTTTCGGAGTTAAAGAAAACAGCAACTTTTTGCTGTTTTAGTTTTTGCAACATATACTCTGCCAAGGCTCTCGCTGCCACATAATCACTGGGCACAGTCCGAAAAACATAGCGACTACGACCCGATAATTTGACTGTGGTACTAATCGGAGAAATCGCGACCAATCCCCCAGATTGATAAGTATCTGCTGTTGCTAAGGTGACATCGCTGGCATAATGACCGATGACTCCCAATACTTGCTCGTTTTTTACGAAGGCGGCAGCTACTTGGTTCGCGATATCTGACTTATTCTCATCATTGGCAATGAGAACTCTGAGGGGAATGCCTTTTATTCCACCGGCTCGATTGATGTCATTTTGAGCCTGAGCAATACCACGCAGTAGTTCTTGAGCCGCATTGGCATCAGAACTGATAGGAACAGAAGCTGCAATCGTGTAGGATTTTTGGTTGCCAATCCGAGCATTGTTGAGATAAATCAGGGTTTCTGGGTCGTTGCGCTCTCTCTTGAGAGAGGCTTCTAGCTGCGTGACAGCTTCCGCATAATTACCTGATGCGATCGCCTGGATTGCCGCTTGTTTCTCTGGTGGGGCATTGGCAGGAATTAATAGTTTTTCTCCTGCACTAATGCGCTCTTGAAGACGCTGATTCGGTTGAGTTGGTGCGGTTCCACCCGGCGGACTTGGCGGACTCGGTCTCGGACGTAGAAACCACCACAGACCCGCCACTAAAGCCATAGTGACGACTAAAGAAACCACAAGAACAACCGTTTCGTTTTTTTGGGACATGCACTGATAAGGCTGGCGGCTGGATTGGAGGGTTTAGAGCAACCGACGCAGTAATCGATAAATGAGCTGGAAAAGTGCTGTGATTGCGATCGCTCCAGCTCCCGCGAACACAGCGCTCATCATCACCAATGGGATAGGTATATTCTGCCTGATAGCGAGGAATAACACAGTCGCCAGGGTGAGTCCAACCATAATCGGCAAGTCTTTCCCTTCGATCAGGCGACGGTTTTGCGCGAAAATCAGCCCTCCAACAATGATGATTAATAGACCTATGCTAATGGTTGAAACCCCCAGCACGATACGCAGGGCAGTAAATAACAATCCCGCTTCAAATCCTGTAAAAGCTGCCCCACCTAAAACCTCCAACACAGAAAAACTAGGTTGTGCAGGTAGGGGTTGGGGATGAATTGAAGCCGCCGCTACGGGTGGGCTACTCTGAGGTTGAGTCAAGGGCGGCATTGTGGGGGACACAGTGGACACCTGAACGGCTGGTGACGGTGACACCTGTGGTGATTGACTATGAGGTCGCGTTCTCCCTTGTGAGGGTGGAGGACTAACCGGAGGTGGCGGTGGGGAGGGACTTGGCGTGAGAGCGTCGATAACCTCTTGAGCCGACCCAAAGCGTTGATTAGGAGTTTGTAATAGCATTCGGTCTAACACATTAGCCAAGGTCTGGCTAACTTGGGTGTAGCCTCTCCAATTCCAGCCGTTGGTGTAGGAATCATACAGTTCTCCCGCCTCTTTCCCCGTGAGCAATGTAATCACCGTTACCGCTAGAGCATACAAGTCGGTTGAGGGGTAGACTTGAGCACCTGCCATCTGCTCTGGTGGTGCATATCCTTGGGAATAAATTCCCGTTGATCTCCCTGCTCTTGCCCCTGCTGCCGTCACCTGCTTCACGGCACCAAAGTCTAAAAGATACAGACGCCCATTCTTGTGACGCATGATGTTGGAGGGCTTAATATCTCGGTGAATGGAGTCATTGTCATGGACGAACTTCAACACATTGAGAATTTCCCGCAGGACTTCTAATGCTTCGGCTTCGGAAAACTGCCCCTCGGTGTTTAATTCTTCCTCTAAGGTTTGTCCGTCAATATATTCTTGTACGAGATAGAAGAATTGGTCTTCCTTACCCCCTTGCGGTCTAGGCACACTCAAGGGAAAGAAGGCAAACAGATCCGGGATTTGGGGATGACGGCTACCCAGTTGCTCTAAAACTTCCGCCTCTCGCTCAAATAAATCTTGCGCCATTTGAAGCTGCTGTGGGTTCAAATCCCCAGAGGGCTGAAATTGTTTAACCACGCACTGGCGCATGGCGGGGGTATAGCGATCGCGAGCGAGAAATGCGGCTCCAAATCCTCCCTGTCCGAGTAACTTCAAGGGAAGGTAGCGACCCACTAAAATCAGTGGCATTCCGCAGGATGTACAGTATTTCTGCTGAGCCGTCTTGAGCGTGGCCTTGTTATCAAGATCGGGAAAGTGATTTTGGGGGCGGGGACAGCTAGGACGGGTGCAGTAAATTTCCATATAGAGCAGAGCGTCAGGAATAGAGCATCGAAGGCACCGAAAGACACTAACAGATTAAGCCACTCAGGTTTTTCTTTCTCTTCCCACTTTAGCCTCGAAGCACATTCCTAGACGCTCAATGCCTCAGTTTCCAAACACTCTAGTTAATCTCCTACGGCATGAGCAGAACTAGCCTGGATCTTCGGTGTTGCCATGGCGACGGGTTCGGGTTTGAGTTTCCATCCAGGGTTGGCAAATTCTGGGAGAATCTCCCGACTAAATGCTTCAGCAGCCTTAGAACGATAACGGTGGGGGTTGACAATCACAGACAGCGCCCGCTTGACGACGACATCATCGATCAGTGCCCGATGTAGGATGCCCATCTGTAACTCTTTTTCAATCGCCGAAATGGAGACAAAAGCAGCCCCTAGTCCGGATTGCACGGCATTTTTAATCGCCTCAATGGAGTTCAGTTCCATTTCAACCTTGAGGCGTCTGGGGTCAATGGCGCAACGCGTGAGGACTTGGTCAATCACCTTGCGGATGGTGGATTGAGAATCTAAGGCAATGAACTGCAATTTATACAAATCCTCTCTTTGGATTGTGCCGACTTTGGCTAGAGGATGAAAAGGTGGCAAAATCAGCGCCAGCTCGTCTTCTGAATAAGGAATGATTTCTAGCGTCTCTTGTAACTCACCTGGAACTTCCCCGCCGATAATCGCTAAATCCACTTGTCCATTGGCAACACTCCAAGCGGTGCGGCGAGTGGAGTGAACCTGCAATTGCACAGCGACATCGGGATAGCGCTGCCTAAACATGCCAATCATTCGAGGCAGGAGATAGGTGCCGGTGGTTTGAGACGCGCCGACGATCAACGTACCACCCTGGAGATTTTGTAAATCCTCGATCGCCCGACAGGTTTCTTGGCAAAGCGAGAGTATTTTTTCCCCGTAGCTCAGGAGGAGGTATCCTGCTTCCGTCAGTTGGGCGCGGCGTCCGCCCCGGTCAAATAAGGGAACATCTAACTGCCGCTCTAGGTTTTGAACCTGCAAACTTACAGCGGGTTGTGAAACGTACAAGCTATCAGCAGCACGCTTAAAACTCCCCTCAGTAGCGATTGCTTTGAGAATGCGGAGTTGGTCAAGAGTGAAAGGAAGGTCAGACATACGGCTAAACCTGAGTGAAAGGAGCAACTGAGGCCAGTAACAATTTGTTTGACGATGAGATTTGACTCAAGGTGGACGGCCTAAGAGTAAAAGTTGTCAGTCTCTGCTGAAATCGACAGTAACATACCAAGGCCGCAAGTACTTAGAGCAATACTTGTTAGGATGGAATGTTCACAGTATCTACATTAATCTTTATGGCGTTTTCGAGTTGGCTAACATCCAGCCATTTTGTGATGCTTGGGTTGCTTTTGGGGTTTGCGATCGCTCACAGTGGTTTAGCCGCACTCCGACCTTGGGGAGAACAACGCATCGGTCCAAGACTCTACCGTATTCTGTTTGCCCTAGTTAGCCTCCCCCTCGCTGTTGTATTAATAATTTACTTTTTTAATCACCGATATGACGGCTTACAACTTTGGCTCGTTCAGGGTGTTCCCGGCATCCAGTCGCTGGTTTGGGTTCTCTCTGCAATTTCTTTTCTTTTTCTCTATCCAGCTACGTTCAACTTACTAGAAATTGCCGCGATTCAAAAGCCCCAAGTTCATCTGTTCGAGACAGGCATCATTCGCATCACTCGACACCCTCAAATGGTGGGACAGGTCATTTGGTGCGTTGCTCATACCCTTTGGGTGGGTACTAGCTTCACCCTCCTCACCTCAGTCGGATTAATCCTGCATCATCTTTTCGCCGTCTGGCATGGCGATAGACGTATGCAGGCACGATATGGTGATGCTTTTGAGGTGGCAAAAGCTCGCACGTCTGTCATCCCTTTCTTGGCGATTCTCCAGGGACGTCAGACCCTCAAATGGGAAGAGTTTGTCCGTCCGGCTTACCTCGGCGTTACCGTTTTTATCCTGTTGCTGTGGTGGGCACATCCCCTACTGATCGCGGCGACTGGGAAAGTGAATTGGTAATACACGTAATACATCCGCTCGTCAAGCCGTAATACAGGTAATACCAGGATTTTTCTTGATTTTCATTGCCCAAATTATCCAAATTGGATGTAGCATGATCCCAATCATTGTAAAAACTCATATATTTTCGAGGGAAAATGGTGTTGTCTCTTAACGAGCGGACTTTTAGACAAGAGGTTTTAGAATCTTCGCTGCCCGTTTTAGTGGATTTCTCGGCACCCTGGTGTGGACTGTGTCGAGTCATCCAGCCCCTAGTTCGGGAGTTTCAGTCGGAATGGAATGGGCAGGTCAAAATAGTAAAGATCAATGCCGATGACAATCTGAAGCTTGCCACGACTTATCGCATTAAGTCCCTGCCGACGTTGCTCTTATTTGAGGGAGGTCAGGTGATTCAACGGCTTGATAACTTTCATGGGCGTGAGGATGTGCGAATGGCACTCAAAACACTCATGGTCACTTCGCTTCCCCAATCGGCCTAGCTTATATAGTCTATTGTTGGAGGCGCGATCTCTGTCCCCCGTATCCCCGCATCGGGATGAATCAACACCCAATACTAACGAAATTGTGATTTTGTGATAAAATACCAAAAATCTAAACTGTGTATATCTTTTTCGTAAGCGTTCTTAACAGGCGTAACCTTTAGTCTGGATGTTGTTCCATGAGGGGCTTCCCCACACCCCTACATATTGCTCTAGAACCCAGCTCTATAAGCCTTAGGGCATAAAAGCATAAGGCGAAGTCAAAGGTTGCTAAGGCGTGCCCTTACTTAGGGTGAAGATAGCTATAAACTGAGCTTTGATCCAGTAAAGATACACAGTTAAAGGCAGCCTAGGCAGTTGTCTAAAGACCTGCTCATTGGCTTGCTTCATATGTAACCATCGGTAGAAGTAATCAACCGATGGTTCTTTTATTGGGTAGATACTTTTACCTAGTGCAGCGTGGCGGAAATAACTATCCAGTTGAATAAAGGTTAAAAAGCTTGCTGTACAAGCTTTCTTTCCTTCTGCCTTCTGCCTTCTGTCTTCTGCCTTCTTGCACTAGTGTTGTTTATTGATTGTTTGTAAGCAAACTTTTTTTTCGAGTAGGTATATGTCACAGTGTTAACGTTTTGCCAGAATAGTAACGAAATCTGAAGAAGGCATTCGCCATGGAACCGCTTTATCAATATGCCTGGCTTATACCAGTTTTGCCCTTATTAGGGGCAATGCTGGTGGGCTTAGGGCTAATCACCATCAACAAAGCAACGAACCGTCTGCGGCAGTTAAACGCCGTATTCGTTGTCTCCCTCCTGGGAGCATCCATGGTTCTTTCCTTTGCTTTGCTGTGGAGTCAATTTCAGGGACATGAACCTTTTACCCGAACGCTAGAATGGGCGTCGGCTGGAAACTTTCACTTGTCGATGGGCTACACCATCGATCACTTGACGGCACTGATGCTGGTAATTGTGACAACAGTAGCTTTACTGGTGATGATTTACACCGATGGCTACATGGCTCACGATCCGGGATATGTTCGCTTCTATGCCTATTTGAGTGTGTTTAGCTCCTCCATGTTGGGTTTGGTCGTCAGTCCCAACTTAGTACAGGTTTATATTTTCTGGGAATTGGTGGGTATGTGTTCATACCTGCTGGTTGGCTTCTGGTATGACCGTAAGCCCGCAGCAGATGCAGCGCAAAAAGCATTTGTCACTAACCGTGTAGGGGACTTTGGTCTGCTGTTGGGTATTTTAGGTCTTTACTGGGCCACGGGCAGCTTTGAGTTTGATGTCATGGGTGCCCACCTGAAAACCTTTGTGGAAGCTGGTTACCTGAGCTCTGCTCTAGCTGCACTGTTTGCTATTTTGGTGTTTTTAGGGCCAGTGGCGAAATCAGCCCAATTCCCCCTACATGTCTGGCTACCAGACGCCATGGAAGGCCCAACGCCCATTTCCGCGCTGATTCACGCGGCAACAATGGTGGCGGCTGGGGTATTTTTGATTGCCCGGATGTACCCGGTGTTTGATGGCATCCCATCCGTGATGAACGTGATTGCTTGGACGGGAGCTTTCACAGCCTTTTTAGGTGCTTCGATCGCGATCACGCAAAATGACATTAAGAAAGGTTTAGCCTATTCCACCATTTCCCAATTGGGTTATATGGTCATGGCGATGGGTATTGGCTCCTATACGGCTGGGTTATTCCACCTGATGACTCATGCTTATTTCAAAGCCATGCTATTCCTGGGTTCGGGTTCAGTGATTCATGGCATGGAAGGTGTTGTGGGTCATGACCCAGTTTTGGCTCAAGATATGCGACTGATGGGGGGCTTGCGGAAGTATATGCCGCTCACAGCTCTGACCTTTTTCATTGGTACCCTAGCCATTTCTGGCATTCCTCCCTTTGCCGGTTTCTGGTCAAAGGATGAAATTCTCGGCAATGCGTTCGAGGCGAATCCCATTCTGTGGTTGATTGGCTGGCTCACCGCTGGCATAACAGCCTTTTATATGTTCCGGATGTATTTCTCTACCTTTGAGGGAGAGTTCCGGGGGAATTTAACCCATATCCGACAGCAGCTCAAAGCCGCCGCATTGGGTCAAGTAGCACCCGCCTTTGGCCCCGGTGCGATGGATACTAAAGAACTGAAAGCAGAGGCGGATCACGAAGACGATCACGATCATGGACACAGTGAGTTTCCCCATGAGTCTCCGCTCACCATGACCTTACCCCTGTTGTTACTAGCGGTACCCTCAACACTGATTGGATTAGTGGGGACGCCGTTTAACAACTACTTCGAGGAGTTTATTCACCCCGCAGGGGAAGCTGTTGCCCACGTAGCGGCAGAGGCAGAAGCTTTTGATTGGACAGAATTTCTGATTATGGGTGGCAGTTCCGTCGGGATTGCCTTGATTGGGATTACTGTCGCTTCGCTGATGTACTTAAGCGGTAAGATTGACCCGAAAGCGATCGCCCAAAAAATTACACCCTTGTACAATCTGTCATTAAACAAGTGGTACTTTGATGACATTTATCACAAAGTGTTTGTCATCGGGCTGCGCCGAGTTGCACGGCAGATTATGGAAGTGGACTACCGCATTGTCGATGGTGCCGTTAACCTGACCGGCTTCGCAACGCTGTTAAGTGGTGAAGGGTTGAAATACCTGGAAAATGGTCGTGTCCAGTTCTATGCCCTAATTGTCTTTGCCGCTGTCTTGGGTTTAGTGATTGCCTCTGGGATTACCTAAAAACTTGTTAGTTGTCAGTGATTGGGTGATGACGGGTTGAGAAGTCGAGTACCCCAAAACAGGAGTAAGCGCATTCTCAGCACTAACCCCTAAAAACTGGCAACTCTCAGTGAGTCATCCCTCTCAACCAGAAAAGACTGTAAGACTGTAGCCTATCCGGAAAATTAACTCCCGAATCCCTTAACATCTGTCTTGATCGGTGTCCATTTGCGGCTTCAGCTCTCATCCTCACTTTTCGGATAGGCTCTTAGGAAAGAGTGTGTTGGACAAACCAATCCAGGCACTCCAAGATAAGGAGAATAGCACAGAGGTTCTGTTTGCGCCTTGATTCAGACTCTTGAGAAATCTCAACGGCGTAAGTTCTGAACTAAAAACTAACAACTGAAAATGAGCTTGACAGATTTTCCCTGGCTAACAACTATTATTCTTTTTCCCATCGTTGCCTCGCTGTTCATCCCCTTTCTCCCTGAAAAGAATGGGATGTGGGAGCGTTGGTATGCCCTGATCATCGGGCTGATTGATTTTTCCCTGATTGTTTATGCCTTTGGCACAGAGTATGACTTTTCCAATCCTGGACTGCAATTGGTGGAGAAGTACTCGTGGATACCCGAACTGGACTTGAATTGGTCGGTGGGGGTTGATGGGTTGGCGATGCCTCTGGTGTTGCTGACCGGCTTTATGACCACGCTGGCAATTCTAGCCGCTTGGCCGGTTACCCTCAAACCCAAGCTGTTTTACTTCCTGATGCTGGCGATGTACGGCGGACAAATTGCCGTGTTTGCTGTTCAGGATATGCTGTTGTTCTTCCTGGTATGGGAACTGGAGTTGATTCCGGTTTACCTGCTGTTGTCGATTTGGGGGGGCAAAAAGCGCCTCTATGCGGCAACGAAGTTTATTTTGTACACAGCAGGCGGTTCGCTGTTTATTTTGGTCGCGGCGTTGGCGATGGCGTTTTACGGGGATACCGTAACGTTTGATATGAGTGCGATCGCAGCCAAAGACTATGCGTTAAACTTCCAACTCTGGGTCTATGCTGGCTTTTTGATTGCCTACGGGGTTAAGTTACCCATCTTCCCTCTGCACACTTGGTTACCCGATGCCCACGGTGAGGCAACGGCACCCGTTCACATGTTGCTGGCAGGCATTCTGCTGAAGATGGGGGGATATGCCCTGTTTCGCATGAATGCGGGGATGCTGCCCGATGCCCACGCTTACTTTGCACCCGTATTGGTGATTTTAGGGGTGGTGAACATAGTTTACGCGGCAATGACATCCTTTGCTCAGCGCAACCTGAAGCGGAAAATTGCCTACTCTTCGATTTCCCACATGGGATTCGTGTTAATCGGGCTTGGCTCGTTTACTGACTTGGGCATAAGCGGCGCTGTGCTGCAAATGGTGTCTCATGGTTTGATTGGAGCCAGCCTGTTCTTCTTAGTCGGTGCCACTTATGACCGAACTCACACCCTGATGTTGGATGAAATGGGAGGTGTGGGGCAGAAGATGAAGAAGATTTTCGCCATGTGGACGACTTGCTCCCTCGCGTCTTTGGCGTTACCGGGGATGAGCGGATTTGTGGCGGAGTTAATGGTATTCATTGGTTTGGCAACCAGTGATGCCTACAGCTCAACCTTCAAGGTGATTGTCGTATTTTTGGCAGCGGTTGGGGTGATTCTCACGCCTATCTACCTGCTGTCCAATCTGCGGGAGATTTTCTATGGCCCGGAAAACAAGGAATTGATTGAACACGAAGTCTTGCAGGATGCTGAACCGCGAGAGGTGTTTATCATTGCGTGTTTGTTGGTGCCGATTATCGGCTTTGGGTTCTATCCCAAGATGCTGACTCAGATTTACGATGCCACTACGCATCAGTTGACAGAGCGGCTTCGTGCATCGGTGCCAAGTTTGGGGCAACCGGCGGTGGCGAAGGCAGAGCAGCCGTTCTTGTCTCTGGTAGCACCGAAAATTGGTGAACCTTAGGACTTGACTTTTCATCAAATTCGTGCAATAGGATTGGTATGATGCCAATCCTTTGTCTTTTTTGAGGGTTGACACCCCAACCCTCGATATTTGGGAAGAGCAAGTGATGATCGCTTGTGAAGCCTAGATCCCCGACTTCTTAGAGAAGTCGGGGATCTGAAAAATTCCCAACCTACCTGCATAACCTCTAAACTCTCAGAGATAGAGTGCAACAGTTGAGAGCGGTGAAGAGGGCAGGAGCAGGAATGGCGCGATCGCACAAAACAAACACAAGTACTCACCAAGCGCTCTTATTGCTGCTCAAGAGCTGGGTTACTTTATGCGAAAGGAGTTTAGCTCTCTTAATAGGTGTTCTGTTGCTGTCAGAGTCCGTCGCTGCCACACCTCAAAAATTTTCGCCCTCTTTTGCTTCTCCTGAGCAAAACAACGTTTGGCAAGGCAAACGACAAACGGCAAAAGACAAACTAATTTTTCCTTTTTCCCTTTCACTTTTTCCTTCTGACGATGCCACCCGCGCCGCAGCAGAACGAGCCTTTCAGGAGGGAAAACAACTCTATAAGCAAGGAACAGCCGAATCCCTAAAACAAGCGATCGCAAAATATGAAGAGGCACTTCCACTTTATCGAGCAGTAGGTGATAAGGCACGAGAAGGCAGCACCCTCAATAACATCGGTCTAATCTATGACGATTTAGGAGAAACGCAAAAAGCCCTCGACTTCTACAACCAATCCCTACCCCTAGCTCGTGCCGTAAGCGACAAGGCAACCGAAGCCGTCATCCTCTCCAACATCGGTGCAGTCTACGACGCATTAGGAGAAAGGCAAAAAGCCTTGGAATACTACAACCAATCCCTGCCCCTTTTTCGTGGAGTAGATAACAAGGCAGGGGAAGCGCGTACCCTCAACAACATCGGTCTAGTCTACTCGGCATTAGGAGAAAAGCAAAAAGCCCTCGACTCCTACAACCAATCCCTACTTCTAAAACGCACGTTAGACAACAAGGCAACCGAAGCTGTCACCCTCAACAACATCGGTCGAGTTTACGACGATTTAGGGGAAAAGCAGAAAGCCCTCGAATACTACAACCAATCCCTGCCCCTTTTTCGGGCGGTAGGCAACAAGGCAGGGGAATCGGTCACCCTCAATAACATCGGTCGAGTCTACGACAAATTAGGGGAAAAGCAGAAAGCCCTCGACTACTACAACCAATCCCTACATCTTGCTCGTGCCTCTGGCGACAGGGCAGGGCAAGCGAGTACCCTTAACAACATCGGCAAAGTCTACTCTGATTTAGGTCAAAACCAAACAGCGCTGGAGTACTACAACCAATCCCTACCCCTGGCTCGTGCCGTAAGCGACAAGCCAAGAGAAGCCGCCACCTTCAACAACATCGGCAAAGTCTACGATGATTTGGGTGAAAAGCAGATGGCGCTAGAGTTCTACAACCAATCCCTGCCACTTAGGCGTACTGTGGGCGACAAGGCAGGGCAAGCTCTCACCCTTTACAATATTGCCTCCCTTGAACGGGACAGAGGCAATCTCAACGAAGCTCTCACTCAGATTGAGGCTGCCATCAACATTATTGAAAACCTTCGCACTAAAATTGGTAGCCAGCAACTCCGCACCTCTTACTTCGCCTCAGTGCAGGATTATTACGAGTTCTACATCGACCTGCTGATGCAGTTGCACAAAACCAACCCCTCTAAAGGCTACGACGCTTTAGCACTGCAAGCCAGCGAACGCGCTAGAGCACGCACTCTCCTAGAATTCCTCACCGAAGCTCAAGCCAACATTCGCCAAGGTGCAAACCCCAAATTACTCGAACAAGAGAACACCTTGCAACAAAGATTTGATGCCTTAGAAAAACGCCGTATCGAACTCTTTAGCGGACAATGGACTAACAAACAGGTACAAGCCTTAGAACAAGAGAGGACGGTGCTGCAAGAGGAGTATCAACAAGTCCAAGAACAAATCCGCCGTACCAGTCCCCGTTATGCGTCCCTGAAGTATCCCCAACCCCTCACCCTCAGTGAAATTCAGCAACAAGTCCTCGACGACGACACCCTACTGTTAGAGTACAGCTTAGGTGAAGACCGTAGCTACCTGTGGGCAGTGACCAAAACTAGCATCAGCAGCTACGAACTCCCTAAACGTGCCGACATCGAAAAAGCCGCCCAAAGTTTCTACCAAAATACAGGAAAACAAAAAGCACCCGAACAAAGAGGACTCGGTGCTATTCCCCGTGAGGATAGCCTAGAAGTCACCACCCAACTCAGCCAAATGCTCTTATCCCCAGTGGCGGGACAATTGGCAGGCAAACGCTTACTCATTGTCAGTGATGGCGCACTGCAATATTTACCCTTTGCCGCATTACCAACACCCGACAGCTTAGGCAAAGACAAAAATCCCGTTCCTTTAATTGTCAATCACGAAATCGTCAACCTGCCCTCAGCCTCTACCGTCGCCATCATTCGCCAAGACACTAACGGGCGGAAATTAGCTCCAAAGAAGATAGCTGTAATTGCTGATCCAGTGTTTAGCAAAGACGATGAACGCCTCAAAACCTTGGTATCCGCACAACCTGTAAACCCTAACGACTTGGACAGCTTAGCCTTAACTCGCTCTGCCAGAGAAGCGGATATCACGTTCCAACGTTTGCCCTTTACTCGCAAAGAGAGCGATCGCATCCTCTCCCTTGTCGCCTATACCCAAAGCCAATCCGCGCTCGATTTTGCCGCCAATCGTGCCACAGCAATTAGCCCCCAACTCAGCCAATATCAAATCGTCCACTTTGCCACCCACGGCATCCTCAACAGCCAAAATCCAGAATTATCGGGCGTTGTTCTCTCTCTCGTCGATCAAAAAGGTACCCCCCAAAACGGCTTCCTGCGACTCAACGATATCTTCAACCTCAACCTCCCCGCCGAACTCGTTGTCCTGAGTGCCTGCGAAACTGGACTGGGCAAGGAGATTAAAGGAGAAGGATTAGTGGGCTTGACAAGAGGCTTTATGTATGCGGGTTCCCCCAGAGTCCTAGTCAGTTTGTGGAGTGTGGCGGATGAAGGGACATCGGAATTGATGACGCGATTCTACAAAAAGATGCTGCAAGACAACTTAAAACCAGCCGCCGCCCTGAGAGCCGCACAAATTGAGATGTTGCAGGATGCAACCTGGAAATCGCCCTATTACTGGGCAGCCTTCACTCTACAAGGGGAATGGAGATAGCCTGACTCAGTCCAACAGATTCTGGAACACATACCAGCCATCACCCAGGTACCAAATATCCTGATCGCCATTATTGCTGTGAGGGGCAAGACTATAGGTATTCGCTTGGAGTCCCCCTGGTTTTCGAGACAAATCTCGCACGAACCCCTCATGCGCCCATAAGCCGTGTTCGCTGGTCGTCTCAATCGAGGCGATAGTCTTGGACTGACGAAAGGCTCCGGAGATAGAAAAAATCCCCATTGGCTGAGTCGGTGTGAAATCTATATTCCCAGACGGTTCAGCCATGACGCGATCGGCGAGTTTCTCAAACCCTGACTTGTGCAAGGCGAAATTAACCGAGAGTGGGATATGGGTTGCCCAGAGAATTGACAACAGCCATAGCATGATCGGAGCAAACCACCCATGCGATCGCTGTTCACCCCAAAGCGATGATTCTCTCTCACCAATAGCGCGAATAACCCAGAACCACGCGATCGCCAACCAAAGCAGCATACAGGGAACAAAGATAGCCGTGATATAAGTCAGGAAGGAATCGCCTCTGGGAGGGAAAGCACTGAGAAGCCCGAATAGACCCATCAGATGAATAAACAGCAAGAAGTATAGGGGTGCTGCCAAGACATTGACGAGGTTGGGTTCTAAAATGTTGTGCAACCCAGGTAAGGAAAAACAGAACAAACCTAGGGCAAAGGCTAGCAATACCATCGCGTTGAAAATGAGTCCAGGCCGCTGGGCAAACCTGACATCTCTAGAAGCCTTTCCCGGATTTAAGCCGCTGGTGTTTCGGCGCATCGCTTTTCTCCAAACCAGGTGCAATAGTCATTCAGTTCTAACTTCTTAGTGACGCGGTCGGCGGCTACCCTACTCATAAACCAAAATAATCCTTGACAATTTCCAAAATCCGTTCAGCTGCATGACCATCCCCAAAGGGATTAATTGCGGTCGCCATCGCTTCATAAGCACTCACGTCACTCAATAATTGACTGGCTTCTGTCACAAGACGATCGGGATTTGTCCCCACCAGCTTAGCGGTTCCTGCTGCGATCGCTTCCGGTCTTTCCGTGGTTTCTCTTAGCACCAGCACGGGTTTACCCAAACTCGGTGCTTCTTCCTGTAATCCCCCAGAATCGGTGAGTAGGAGATAACAACGTGCGATCGCGCCTACCAGTTCTGCATAATCTAAGGGTTCCGTTAAAAATACCCTAGGATGGTCGCCTAAGAGGGCTTGTAAAGGTTCCCTTACCGTAGGATTGCGATGCAGGGGCAGTAGTAAGGCGGTATCAGAAAACTTATCTAAAATTTGCAGAAACCCTTGAGCAATATCCTGCAACGGTTCTCCCCAGTTCTCTCGTCTATGAACCGTTGTTAAGAGTGTGCGGTACTTTCCCCACTCCAAACCCTTAATTTCACAGGGCGGTTGGCGCTGTGCCACAGTTAGCAATGCATCAATTACCGTGTTGCCCGTGTGGTGAATCGCCCCAACAATTCCAGATCGTTGCAGATTTTCTACGGCAAGGGGCGTAGGGGCGAAGTTTAGCTGAGCAAGCTGAGAAATCAAACGTCGGTTGGCTTCCTCTGGGTAAGGATTAAACAAATCATCGGTACGCAATCCAGCTTCCACATGACCAACTGGAATTTTTTGATAAAACGCCGCCAAGGTAGCAGAAAACGCGGTGGTTGTATCCCCTTGAACGATGACTAACTGAGGCTGAATTTCCTGAAAAATAGTTTCCAATCCTTGCAAACTCCGACATGTAATATCCGTCAAGGTTTGCTTTGTCTGCATGATTTCTAAATCCCGGTCAGCACTTAACTCAAATAACTGCATGACTTGCTCGACCATCTCCCGATGCTGACCCGTCAAAATCACATGAGTATCAAATGCCGCACAGTGTCGGAACTGTTGAATCACAGGTGCAAGTTTAATCGCCTCCGGGCGAGTTCCCAGGGTAATGCAAATTGGAATAGGAGATCGGGGCATGAAGAATTATTAAATAAAAAGTCATCCGACAGAATTTAAACATGAAAAAACCCGGATTGGACCGGGTAGCAAAACTGTTGTATTCAAAACTTAATAATGTGATTAAAGTTTAACCAACAGTCGCCCGTCAGCCAACCCTATACTACTTCGTCAGATCGCAGGTCAGCGGACAAGCGGCATACACCGATGTGTTAAGAGGGTCAGGTCCACCATGCAACCAATTTAACCAGTGAACTTCCTCCGGATGAACACCTTTAAAGGTAAGAATTGCTGCACCGACTACAACCGCTAAAATATTGGCTCCAATCAAGCTTCCTGCCACCAGCAGTACGGCACTAACGGGCAATACGGATTGTAAAGTGATCGCCAGGAACGCCCCAACGGTGACCATTAAAACGATTAACGGAAAACCAACGACCAGTAAGCAAACTCCTAATGTAAACGTCCAAATCAAAAAGCTTTTGAGCATGGCTAAAGAATAGCTCTTTGCTAAACTCTCACGATTCGTTAATACCATGATTCTTCCTCCTGTTGTGATTAAAAAAATAATTTACAGAAAAACCGCTTTATTAATCCTTGGCGGATTTGATGTCGTGAAAATCAGTATAGAGAAACTCTCGATTATGATGAGCTGATATTCAAGAAAATTTACATTCAAGCAGAAACATTTGTGGATCGAAATCGTTACAAAAATCGTTACAAAAATCACATTTTAAATGAAACCCAAAATGGACATTCTCTCTAGAGATAGAGGTCTTGATGGAGCTAGAGTTACAGACTCTAGCGCAAATAATTTTCCAGGCTAAAAAATCAGGCGGCGCTAGGCACAGCTCAACCGAGCGTCCAGGTTTACACTTCTTATCAGTTTGGGGACTCTTTCTCATAATTGTGCGTTATCACGCGGGATAGCAAATTAGTGACGATTTACTCTTTTTAAGAGCATTCATCCGCAGGAGCTAAATTCAGACAATCCATTTAGTATTGTTGTGAAGGAATGATAACGAACCGTCAAGTTTGGGAAGACTATAAAGATATAGTTCGTAGAATCACTTATCCTCGCTAACTCGCAATTGCAATATGACAGACTCACAGCGTCGGCCTATCTCACCGCCCCCCCCTCCCATGGTTCCACCACCACCGCCACCAAGCAGTAATATGGGTGGGGGAGTCGCTTCAGGAACGAAAAACCAGATGGCGACACAAACACTGAGTTCTGCGGCTCCACCCCCTCGCTCAGCACCTTCAGGGCAACAGGCAACCTCTCGTCCTCCGGCAGTACCAGCGTCATCCAATGTTAAGGCTCGGATGCCAGCACGGAGTGTCGGCCCCTCACCGGGACAGCCGACGTTGGCGCAATTGGTTCGTTATGCCTATGACAAGGGATTTTCTGACGTTCACATTGGTGTCGGTGAAGCTCCTCGTTATCGCAATCGTGGCGAGATGGAACTAACCAACCACCCAGAAACCGATCAAGCCACATTTTTGAGTTGGTTGCGGGAAGTGCTAACCGACGAGGAAATCCGACGCTTTCATGACCATCTGGAATTTGATGGCGCAACTCAATATGAATTTGCACGGGTGCGGATTAATGTCTTCGACACTCTGCGCGGCCCTGGAATGGTACTGCGACTGATTCCGTTGACGATTTTGACGATTGAGCAACTGCGGTTGCCCCCTGTATTTAGAGATGTCTGTCATTATCATAAGGGTCTGATCTTGGTTACGGGTCCGACGGGGTCTGGTAAGTCCACAACCCTAGCGGCAATGGTGGACTACATGAATAAGGAGATGCCCAAGCACATCATTACCATTGAAGACCCAATTGAATTTGTCCATCAAAGTCGTAAAGCATTGATTAGACAACGGGAAGTGGGGATGCATACCCTGAAGTTCGACAATGCCTTAAAGGCATCGTTGCGGGAAGACCCCGATGTGATTCTGGTAGGGGAAATGCGGGATAGAGAGACGGTGAATACAGCTCTCAAAGCCGCTCAAACAGGTCACTTGGTAATGGGTACTCTGCACACGAACAGTGCGGTTAAAACTCTAGAACGGATTCTCACGCTCTATCCGGCGGAGGAGCAACCCGCCATGCGCGTGGCGATCGCAGAATCTCTAGTAGCTATTATTGCTCAGGGTTTGTGTCGCACAACAGATGGTAAGCGTGCAGCTTTTCACGACATCCTGATCAACACAGAGGCGATTAAGGACTATATCCGCAAGGGTCAATACGATGACATTTCACAACTCATGGATGAGGGTGAATTTGACGGGATGGTCACCATGAACAAATCTCTGTTTAACCTTTATCAGGAAGGACGTATCACGGAAGAAACCGCGCTGGAAATGTCCCCGACTCAAAACGAAATGGCGATGATGCTACGCGGTCGTATTTAGCGACTTTCACAGGAATCCCCCGCTTGAATCACAGATGGCAGGCGGGGATTCAACTGTAGTCAGCGTTACCGTTCGCGCTTAATTGTGAAGACTTCACGGTAAAATAATGATAAAGGTTTTGAGCAACAACCGCCCCCTTGACCTACCGTGAACAACCGGAAATATGGCGCTTAAGGGTAAGCTCTAATGATTTGAGGGTTTGAGCAAGGAGTAAGGAAAATTAATGAAGGCGTAAATCTGACACTTCAATACTCGACTCTCTGATCCCAAAACCCTAATCTGTGGCTCTAGTCCTTGAAATTTGAGAAACCACTTTTCCCCCAGTTGTTTAAAGGCATTGCCCTATTTACGCCGGGAGCAGACTTAATTTATTGCCTTGATCCCAAAAAGCAGGGCCATTGGCATATGCATTTGTGTGTAGCTCTGCAAGAAATTTTAGGATTGCCGGAACCACCTCATTTTTTAGTGCCAGGGTACACCGCAACCATTGATCGCTGGCTCGACCCACGAACCCGACAAATACAGACTTCAGCCGAGATTTACCCGCTCGTGCGGCATCACCAAGCTTTACTCAATGCCGTATTTGGCATCGGCAACCTAGTCTGGCAATTGGCTCCCTGGCAAGAAGGATTATGCGATCCGCTCGTTCTGGAGACTTATCGCCATCAGTTCCCCCAACTTTGGGAAGACCATGATTTGATTGTGCGTTTTGAGCGCACTGAGCAATTTTCATACTCTTATAGCGGAAGTTCCCCCAGCCACCAGCTTAAGCAAGTGCCTTTAGAAAACACACAGGGCGACAGCTCTTTCCAGGAAAATTTAACCTCTTCTCCCGCCGAAGCTACGACATCAGAATCGGCTTTAGGATCACAGGGAGAAGTGATTAGCCACAGAACTTTAGCACAAGAGTACAAAGCACCTCAGGAGTTAACGCCTGAACAGGGTTTCACAACTTTTGGCTCCGTTAGCCCTAGTGACAGCGTTACGACAGCACAAACGGGAGGCGATAGCGAAGCGCTGCGGCGTACTCCGTTGGAGCAGCCGAAGCCTAGCGCTGATCGCATTCAGAAAACGACGAACACGCCCCCCCCTCACCACCCAACGCCAGCGACAGTACACAGCAATTCTTTAGAAATTCCGCCTGACGCCCAATTGCAACAAGCTCAAGGTTACGTATTGCGCTTGTTTGTGTCGGGACACAGTGCAGCCACGGAATATATCCTCATGAGCCTGCACCAGTTGTTAGAGAATTCTCTGCGTCTTCCCTATACCCTGAAAGTTATCGACGTTTTTAAACACCCTGATCAAGCCGAGGCCAATCAAATCTCCGCCACCCCAACATTGCTCAGAGTTTGGCCTCAACCTGTCCGGCGCATCGTGGGTGATTTGACAGATGCTGAACGAATCCTACGAATACTAGCTGTTCCAGAAGACTAGCTCGTCGTATTGGTGAGTTTAGGAAGGGACGGGAGTGGGAAGACAAACGTCGGGTGCACACAAGCCTGAAAACTCTAAAGTGGTGACTTCAAGAGTATCGAGAGCAATGCGACGAATCGCGTGGTTATTCGTGTCAGCCACATAGAGGTGGGCTGCGATCGCACTTAAACCAGAGGGTTCCGAGAACCTTGCCTTAATGCTTTGACCATCCTGATGACCAGCCGTTCCCTGCCCCAGCATCGTCTGGCAATTACCCGTTCGCGGGTCAACGCGCTTGATTTTATGGTTGTAAGTATCAGCTACCCAAAGGTAATTTTGAGTGTATTCGACACCCAGGCCGTGTTGCAGGCGGACATCAGCGCCTTCACCATCGACATCGCCAAAACCAAATAATTCGCCACTACCGCACACTGTTCGCACTGGCAGATGGTCCACTAAGCCCACAGCTCGAATCGAGCTAACTTCACTATCAGCAATGTATAACTCTCGACCGTCCGTCGTCAGTCCACTAGGCTGGGCAAAAGCCGCCTGATCCGGCTTTCCATCCAGGCAAGCTTCCGCACCCGTGCCCGCGTAAGTTCTCAGCCAACCTGTTTCTAGCTGCATTTCCCAAATTTGGTGGGAACCCGCCATGGCAATCAGGAGAGAATGACCGACTTTCTCCACATCCCAAGGAGAATTCAAGCGCGTTTCTAGAGCTTTTCCACTATGAGGGCGGATGTGGTGGCTTTGCTCACCCGTACCAGCAATCGTTTTGACCTGCTGGCTTTTGAGATCAACTTGTCGCAGGCAATGGTTTTCGGTATCTGCCACGTAGAGAAGTTGATTGTGGCTATCTAAGGTCATTCCTTGAGGGGCGAAGAATTGAGCTTCCTCGAAGGAACCATCGGTCAAGCCAGGTTTGCCTGTTCCAATCACATGCTGAATCTCACCACTCAGGTGACTCACCACAATCCGGTGATGGCCAGAGTCAGCAATGAATAAGCGCTCACCGTCTTCATCTGCCAGCACTTTACCCGGAAAAGCCAGGGGGGTCGCTAGGGGTTGTCGCTGCTTTTCTAGCGTCAGACTGAGTTCCTGAAAGTTGATGGTTCCTTTCTCCTGATGTTCGCCGATGAGTTGCTCAATGAGCTGATCCAAAACATCTCGATTTCCCTCACCGGATACATAGCCAATCACATACCCCTCCGGATCAATCACCATCAAGGTAGGCCAAGCCCGAACGGCATACTGCTGCCATACATCAAAGTTGCTGTCAACGAGAACGGGATGTTCTATATCGTATCGGAGTACCGCTTGACGGATGTTTTGAGCCTCTTTTTCCTGGTCAAACTTAGCCGAGTGGATGCCAATAACCGTAAGGCTGTCTTTGTACTTATTTTCTAAATACTTCAAGTCAGGCAGGACATGCAAGCAATTAATGCAGCAGTATGTCCAAAAGTCAAGAACGACCACTCGTCCTTTCAACTGTTTCAGAGCTAAGGGACGGTCTGTATTAAGCCAGATTCGATCTTGGGGAAGTTCTGGCGCTCGGACACGAGGCGTCATTTAATTTCGTTCCTTCAATTGTGCAATAACTTAGTAATTCTTTACGTTATCGAGTCTCAGGAATTGTTTCTTCCCCTAAAGGTACATCCGTTGATTTTGCCTCTGAGGTTGGTGCTATCGAGTCTCAGGAATTGTTTCTTCCCCTAAAGGTACATCCGTTGATTTTGCCTCAGAGGCTGGTGCTTCCGATGTTGCAGAAGGGGAAACGTCTGGCTCCGAAAGTTTTGGAGCTGGTGTCCCTACAATCTCCGGTAGTGTTGGCGGTAACTCAGAATCTGAAGTTGCTCCATTGGTCGCAGGAGATTGATCCCCTTTCAAGAGGCCATCGGTTAGGGATTTTTCCGGCTGTATGGGTCGAACAGGGACGGGTGTAATTACTGGAGTGGGTTCCGCTTCTGGCTTTGTCAGCTCAGGTGGGATGGTCAGTTCTTCCCCAGAGGCAGGGGGTTCGGCTTGTTCGGGTACCTCCAGGGGTTCCGAAGAGGGAGTTTCTAATACCTCTGGTAGGGCAGGCTGTTCACTGGGTGTAGCCGCAGGACGACGGAAGCGATTTAAGAAACCTCCAAATTTGGGCTTTTGGGGAGTTACAGGTGTAGTAGGAGTTGGTTCCTCCGTAGAAGTCGGTGCTTCTACAGGGGCTGGTGATTCGCTGGGAGTAGGCGATGCCTCTGGTTCTGGCATCGGTTCGGTTTCCTCTGGCACAATCACCGGTACATTAATGGGAGCCTCTGGTTCTGATAGTTCAGGTAAGGGGCTAGGAGCCACAGCCGGACGACGGAAGCGATTTAAGAAACCTCCGAACCTGGGTTTTTGCGGGGTTACGGGTTCACTCGTCGGTGCTTCTTCTGTGGGAGTTGGTTCTTCTACAGGAGATGGGGATTCGCTCGGTGTTGTTGGAGATTCAACAGAGGGTGTGGGTTCTGCTAATGGCGTCTCTAATTCAGGGTTTGGTGTTTCTTCAACAGCAGGAGGTGTAGAAGGGATGGGTTCTGGCGTAACGGTTGGGAGTGAGGTGGGTGACGGGTTGGGAGTCGGTGTTACGGCAGGTGAGGGGGTGAGGGTTGGTGTTGTTTTGTAGCCGGAAGTTACAATACCACGAGCTGCCTCAGCCGAGAGGTCGCCGCGCACCAGTTTAGAAAGGGTGTCTTTTCCTTTCGGCTCGTAGCTAATCAGCCGCACTGTGTTGTTAAAAACATTTTTAACCGGGTTTCCCTCTTCGTCGAGAAACTCTAGCTTCACCCAGTTTTTGCCCCGCTTAAATCCTTTAAGGTAAATCGGCTGCCAGCGATCAAGAACAAAACTTTCTTCGTTGATCGTGACGCGAATGCGCCAATCGGCAACATCATCATTCGGATTTTCTTGAGCTACTAAATGCAGAGGGGCGTTCGTCAGGTAGAAGTCGAGCATAATCGGCTCGGCTCCGTAGCTGCCGGTAGGGCGACTATAAGTCAGCAAGGGTAAGGCTGGCTCAGGGTTGTTATCGGTACTTTTTGTAAAGACGTGAAATGTTGTCTGGGCATAGGCTCCTTCGTTCTTGAAGCTCTCATGCCAAGGGCGGGAGGCGAAAACTCGCAGGGTATGAGTTCCAGGGGCTAAATCTTCAAAGACAAGTGGGTGGTCTAAGTCATAGACGGCTTGATAGGGCTGGTTATCCAGAATGACGTGCAGATGAGGGCCTAGACCTAAATCTGGGTCTTTAAAGATGGGTAAATCTTGAACCTGAAATTGTACTGATACGCTTGTGTCTTGGAGAACCTGATCAGTTCGGGGAGCCACAATCGTGACTTGAGGCTGGTAAGCTTCCAAGGTCTGGCTTAACTTTTGAATGGCTGGGGGCGGCGCTACTTCTGAGAGCTGACCTGTGAGTTGAGGCTTAGCGGCCTCGCTGTTGAGACCTTGTGATGTCTCAATGCCTGAACCCGAGCTACCCCTAGGGAAGCCGCTACAGCCCACTAATCCCCAAGCTAAAACCGCTGCCATTAAGAACGAAACAAGTCCTCTCCCAGTTATCCACCAGCGATTTCTACCCACTACACAACCTCCTTTTGCCACTTGCCACCGGCAATTCATCTTAACCGAAGCTGTCCATAGGCACTATAGCGAAATCAGGTTTTATTGCTGATGAATTTGGGTTGGATGAAGCTAATCCCTTGGGTAGATGATAGAACTTCGAGCGACCTGTATAGGAAGATAGATTCTTCCGATTAAGGTTATGTAATTTGGCAATGGATTCAGACTGACCTCCTAATTTGTCAAAGAAATGGAATTAAGAAAATGCAATGAGGGACTGGGTTTGACACGATACGGCTTTTAATTGTGAGACTCCTGGGATTGAATATTGCGTTTTGTGAATTTTAGGTCAACTCCTCTTGACTTTTTTGCAGATACTTTCGCATTAAAAGCCTAAGTGGCTCTCGATTTGCTCAGAGTTTGAATTATTGTTAAGCGCTTCCGAAGACTTTACAGAGGCAGTCCTATCATCAACTACAGAAGGTCTTCCCCTGGAGCTACTCCAAGCGGAGATCTGGTTTCCCAGGAAAGCGGTCATAAGATCCAAGTGCTTTCCTCGCTTATACACATCCAAATCCCCCTGTGGGGTTTTTCTCGTTCCTTGTCTAGAGAGGAGATTCCTCATGACAATTAGCCCTCCTGAGCGAGAGGCGAAAGCAAGGGTTGTAGTCGATAAAGATCCGGTACCCACTTCTTTCGAGAGATGGGGCAAACCAGGCCACTTTGACCGCACCCTCGCCAGAGGTCCAAAAACTACAACTTGGATTTGGAACCTCCACGCTAACGCTCACGATTTCGATAGTCATACCAGTGACTTAGAAGACGTATCTCGGAAGATTTTTAGCGCCCACTTCGGTCACTTGGCTGTCATTTTTGTCTGGCTAAGCGGCATGTACTTCCATGGCGCTCGTTTTTCCAACTACGAAGCTTGGTTGAGCGATCCGCTCCACATCAAGCCAAGTGCTCAAGTCGTTTGGCCTATTGTGGGTCAAGGTATTTTAAACGGTGATGTCGGTGGCGGCTTCCACGGCATTCAAATCACCTCTGGATTCTTCCAAATTTGGCGTGCGGCTGGGTTCACCAACAGCTACCAGCTTTACGTCACGGCCATTGGCGGTCTCGTCATGGCCGGCCTGATGCTGTTTGCGGGTTGGTTCCACTACCACAAGCGGGCTCCGAAGCTGGAATGGTTCCAGAATGTGGAATCCATGATGAACCACCACTTAGCTGGGTTGCTTGGTTGCGGCTGTCTAGGTTGGGCGGGTCACCAGATCCACGTTTCTCTGCCGATTAACAAGCTGTTAGATGCTGGTGTGGCTCCTGGAGACATTCCTCTGCCTCACGAGTTCATCTTGGATTCCAGCAAAATGGCTCAGCTGTATCCCAGCTTTGCCAAGGGATTGACTCCCTTCTTCACCTTGAACTGGGGTGAATATGCTGACTTCCTCACCTTCAAAGGGGGTTTGAACCCAGTTACAGGTGGCTTGTGGTTGTCAGATACAGCACACCATCACTTGGCGCTCGCTGTACTATTCATTGTTGCTGGCCACATGTACCGGACGAACTGGGGCATTGGTCACAGCATGAAGGAAATTCTAGAGAATCATAAAGGCCCACTCACTGGAGAAGGTCACAAAGGTCTCTACGAAGTCCTAACCACTTCTTGGCACGCCCAGCTAGCCATTAACCTGGCGATGCTCGGTTCGCTGACCATCATCGTGGCGCATCACATGTACTCGATGCCACCGTATCCGTACTTGGCAACAGACTACGCCACGCAGCTCTCCATCTTTACCCACCATATGTGGATTGGCGCATTCTGTATTGTGGGTGGTGCCGCTCATGGCGCTATTTACATGGTGCGGGATTATGACCCAGTAGTGAACCAAAACAACCTACTGGATCGGGTCATCCGTCACCGGGAAGCGATCATCTCTCACCTGAACTGGGTGTGTATTTTCCTGGGCTTCCACAGCTTCGGTCTGTACGTGCACAACGACACGATGCGGGCTTTTGGTCGTCCTCAAGATATGTTCTCGGATACAGCGATTCAGCTACAGCCTGTGTTTGCTCAGTGGGTTCAGAACATTCATGCCTTGGCCCCTGGAAACACGGCTCCCAACGCCCTAGAACCCGTTAGCTATGCCTTTGGCGGCGGAATTGTGGCGGTTGGTGGCAAAGTGGCGATGATGCCCATTGCGTTGGGTACGGCGGACTTTATGGTTCACCACATCCACGCCTTCACCATCCACGTCACCGTGCTGATTCTGCTCAAAGGCGTACTCTTTGCTCGTAGCTCCCGTCTGGTTCCAGACAAGGCTAACTTGGGCTTCCGCTTCCCCTGCGACGGACCGGGTCGTGGCGGTACCTGCCAGGTATCTGGTTGGGACCACGTCTTCCTGGGTCTGTTCTGGATGTACAACTGCATCTCGGTCGTGATTTTCCACTTTAGCTGGAAGATGCAATCGGATGTTTGGGGTACAGTAGCACAGGATGGCACAGTGTCTCACCTAACAGGTGGCAACTTTGCAACCAGTGCTCTGACGATTAACGGTTGGTTACGTGACTTCTTGTGGGCGCAAGCTTCGCAAGTTATCAGCTCCTACGGCACAGCTCTTTCCGCCTACGGTCTGCTGTTCCTGGGCGCTCACTTTGTTTGGGCTTTCAGCTTGATGTTCCTGTTCAGTGGTCGCGGCTACTGGCAAGAACTGATCGAATCCATTGTTTGGGCGCATAATAAATTAAAAGTTGCCCCATCAATTCAGCCTCGTGCTCTGAGCATCATTCAGGGACGGGCTGTAGGGGTAGCTCACTACCTCCTGGGAGGAATCGTCACTACATGGGCGTTCTTCCTAGCGCGAATTATCGCAATTGGATAACGTCTCTTTGAATCGATACCAAATTTAAAGTGGGACACGCTCTTTTTGTGTCCCGCCTGTCGAGACCCTTTCCAGACCTGGAACAACAGTTCCAGGGGGTCGCTCAGACAGAAAATGAGCAGCGCCATTGCATAAGCCTCATATGTCAGCGAGGAGGATTTCCTAAGACAGATGGCAACAAAATTTCCTAAATTTAGCCAGGACCTCGCTCAAGATCCGACGACACGTCGGATCTGGTACGGGATTGCTACGGCTCACGACTTTGAAAGCCATGATGGCATGACGGAGGAAAATCTTTATCAAAAGATTTTTGCTTCTCACTTCGGTCACATTGCAATCATTTTCTTGTGGACCTCTGGCCTCCTGTTCCACGTCGCCTGGCAAGGTAACTTTGAACAGTGGATTAAAGATCCGCTCAATATCCGTCCCATCGCCCACGCGATTTGGGACCCTCAATTCGGCGCACCGGCTGTAGAAGCCTTCACCCAAGCGGGTGCGGCTAACCCAGTTGATATTTCCTACTCCGGTGTCTACTACTGGTGGTACACCCAAGGGATTCGGACGAACGGCGACTTGTATCAAGGTGCAATATTCCTTTTGATACTATCGGCAGTCTTCCTGTTCGCTGGCTGGCTACACTTACAGCCCAAGTTCCGTCCGAGCTTATCCTGGTTTAAGAGTGCTGAGTCTCGCCTGAACCACCACATAGCCGGTCTGTTCGGTGTTAGTTCTCTGGCTTGGGCTGGTCACTTGATTCACGTTGCTATCCCCGAAGCTCGTGGACAGCATGTGGGTTGGGATAACTTCCTGTCTATTAAGCCACACCCAGCAGGCTTGGCTCCGTTCTTCACCGGCAACTGGGGTGTTTATGCCCAGAACCCCGATACAACGGGTCATGTGTTTGGCACCGCTCAAGGCGCGGGTACAGCTATTCTGACGTTCTTGGGTGGTTTCCATCCCCAGACCGAGTCCCTGTGGCTGACCGATATGGCGCATCACCACTTGGCGATCGCTGTAATCTTCATCGTTGGCGGTCACATGTACCGCACCAACTTCGGCATTGGTCACAGCATCAAAGAGATGCTCAACTCCAAGGCCGGTCTGGTTGGTGGCAAGAGTGAAGGCCAGTTCAACCTGCCTCACCAAGGGTTGTATGACACGATGAACAACTCCTTGCACTTCCAGCTATCATTTGCTCTGGCAGCGCTTGGTGTCATCACCTCCCTGGTGGCGCAGCACATGTATTCACTGCCTCCTTATGCCTTCATGGCTAAGGACTTCACGACCCAAGCGGCGCTCTACACCCACCACCAGTACATTGCTGGCTTCATCATGGTTGGAGCGTTTGCCCACGGCGCGATTTTCCTGGTACGAGACTATGACCCTGAACTCAATAAAGGGAATGTCTTGGATCGGGTTCTACGGCACAAAGAAGCCATCATCTCTCACTTGAGCTGGGTTTCACTGTTCTTAGGTTTCCACACTCTAGGTCTGTACGTCCACAACGATACTGTGGTCGCCTTCGGAACCCCTGAGAAGCAAATCCTGATTGAACCGGTGTTTGCTCAGTTCATCCAAGCCGCTCATGGTAAAGCCCTGTACGGCATGGACTTGCTGTTGTCCAATCCAGATAGCATCGCGACCACTGCATGGCCTAACTATGGCAATGTCTGGTTACCGGGCTGGCTGGATGCGATTAACAGTGGCACCAACTCTCTGTTCTTAACCATTGGCCCTGGCGATTTCCTGGTTCACCATGCGATCGCACTCGGTCTGCACACCACCACCCTGATTTGTGTCAAGGGTGCGTTGGATGCCCGTGGTTCTAAGCTAATGCCGGATAAGAAAGACTTCGGCTATACCTTCCCCTGCGACGGTCCCGGTCGGGGCGGCACCTGCCAAACCTCCTCTTGGGAACAGTCCTTCTACCTCGCCATGTTCTGGATGCTCAACACCATTGGTTGGGTCACCTTCTACTGGCACTGGAAGCATCTGGGTATTTGGCAAGGCAACGTGGCTCAGTTCAATGAGTCTTCGACTTACATCATGGGCTGGCTGCGCGACTACCTGTGGCTATACTCAGCTCAGGTGATCAACGGGTACAACCCCTATGGCACAACTAACCTATCTGTTTGGGCTTGGATGTTCCTCTTCGGACACTTAGTCTGGGCAACTGGGTTTATGTTCCTGATTAGCTGGCGCGGATACTGGCAAGAGTTGATCGAAACTCTCGTCTGGGCACACGAGCGCACTCCTTTAGCGAACCTGGTTCGCTGGAAGGATAAGCCGGTTGCTCTATCCATCGTTCAAGGTTGGTTGGTTGGTCTAGTTCACTTCACCGTGGGCTATGTCCTCACCTACGCCGCCTTCCTGATTGCCTCGACGGCTGGTAAGTTCGGCTGATGAAGTTGACTCCATCCTAGCTTTGTAGGTAATTAAATAAAGTCCCCTGCCTTCGGGTGGGGGATTTTTTATGGAGTGAGCTGAGTTTTAAAGGCAGGAAAAATATCTTCCCACAAGATGAATAAATTGATAGGGTTTGGGGAGCAGGCTAGAAATTCAACCTTTAGCATAGGATTAGCCGTCACTAGTAATTGCAACGGGTTAGCTGTTCCCGGCGAGTCGTTGCAGGAGGTTTGATTTTGAGCCACTCAATGCCTGAACCTGATTCTCCCAGTACCATGGATACCGACGAATTCGACAGTGCGATCGCCAGCTTTGAAGAAATTCAGGAAGAACTCAACTACAAACAAGCACAAGACGCACTCCGAGACATAGTGAGTCATCTCGACTTAACCCCACGAGAACAAGCGGGTTTAGAGTCAGAAATTGAGGGCTTAACCACCTTACTTGACAAATTAGAAGATTCATGCATTCAGATTGCTGCCTTTGGCATGGTGGGACGGGGGAAATCGTCTGTCCTCAATGCCTTATTGGGTACACCCGTATTTGAGACGGGGGCATTACATGGCGTTACCCGCAGCAGTCATACCGCAAATTGGCAATTGAGTCAGGAAGCGGTGGGGGATAATGGTCAAGACATTCTGCGAGTTGCCTTACCCAGTAGTATAGGTAAGTCCCAAATTCAGCTAATTGACACGCCAGGAATTGACGAAGTAGACGGTGAAACGCGAGAAGCTTTAGCGCATCAGGTTGCCAGACAGGTAGACTTGATTCTCTTCATGATCGCCGGTGACATGACGAAGGTGGAATTTGACGCCCTTTCCCAACTGCGGAATGTTGGCAAACCGATGTTGCTGGTGTTTAACAAAATTGACCAATATCCCGAAGCGGATCGTCAGGAAATTTACCGTAAAATTCGGGATGAGCGAGTGAAGCAGTTGCTCTCCCCCGAAGAAATTGTCATGGTTGCCGCTTCCCCCTTGGTTGCTCAAGCCGTGCGACGTGCCGATGGTAGTATGAACGTGCAACGGCGTCCGGGAAAACCGCAAGTCGATGAGTTGAAGCTGAAAATTCTGGAGATTTTGCACCGGGAAGGTAAATCGCTGGTTGCCCTCAATTCAATGCTTTATGCCGATGATGTCAACGAACGGGTGGTGAGTCGGAAAATGGCGATTCGGGAGGAGAGTGCCAATCAGATTATCTGGAAAGCGACGATTACTAAGGCAGTTGCGATCGCACTTAACCCCTTAACTGTGGTAGATGTCCTCACTGCCACCATCGTTGATGTGGTGATGATTTTAACCTTATCTCGCCTGTACGGCATTTCCATGACCCAGCAGGGTGCTGTCGGATTATTGCAAAAAATTGCGATCGGCATGGGAGGAATTGGTGCTAGCGAACTTTTGGTCAGTCTAGGACTTGGTTCCCTCAAAAGTTTACTCGGTCTTTCTGCACCGGCAACGGGGGGAATTTCCTTAGCGCCTTATGTTTCGGTGGCACTGACTCAGGCGGGAGTGGCGGGAGTTTCTTCGTATGGGATCGGACAAGTGAGTAAGAGCTATTTGGCAAATGGGGCATCTTGGGGGCCAGATGGGCCAAAAGCGGTTGTAACCCGAATTCTCTCATCGCTGGATGAAACCTCAATTCTCAATCGTATTAAAGGGGAATTGGAGGCGAAACTTGATGGAGGGCGATGGAAGGTAAAGCCACGTTGATGGGAAGTTTAGTCCTAATGCAAATGCTTGGGAAAACGGTATAAGTTTCCTCCAGAAATCTTTAGATAATTTTTCATGTCGGACGGACAGTTAGAGTTGGATACACTGCCATCTGGCATCGTCGTAACGAGCGCTTTCGCAAAATTCTTGCTAAAACTGGATATACTCTTCTCGGATAAGAAGATGATGCAAAATCAATTCCAGGCAACAAAGTCCTTCACCGTCTTAATTAAGCTACTGCGCGATCGCACCTCATTTCTCGATGAAATTCGAGGTGGCATCAAACTCAAGAGTAAGAGTACAGCGCTGCTTATCTGTAGTTCTATATTTTTTGCTATTTCTGGTGCCATTATTGGTTCATTCCATAGTTGGGAACAGGCGATCTCTTCAGCCATCAAACTTCCGGCTCTCTATTTAATTACGCTGTTGATTTGTTTCCCAACCTTATACTTTTTTAACGTGCTGTTTGGTTCACGCAAGACGGCTGGACAGCATTTTGCCATGCTCCTTGCGGCTGTCTCCGTAATTAGTGTTTTATTATTTAGTTTTGCACCAATTGTTCTATTTTTTCTGATTTCCACACGAAATTATCAGTTTTTTATCCTCTTAAATGTGGCAATTTTTACAGTTACCGGATTTATGGGTATCCAATTCCTTTATCAAGGAATGCAGTCGATGACGAAAGAGGACACTGACGGCATGGAAACCCGCATGAGTATTTTACGGTTTTGGTTGGTGCTATATGCCTTTGTTGGCACTCAGTTAGCCTGGACATTGCGACCGTTCTTTGGTACGCCTGGAACATCATTTGTGTTGTTTCGCCAGTTGGAAGGTAATTTTTATCTAAGTTTGGTACAAGCGATTGGAGAAATTTTGGGGTTTTAATTATCCCTACTTTCTATAGATGGGCTTTGTGTCTTGACCCTGTACACTAGACCGTGACTCGCATCAAAGACGGTATCATGGATAACTTTTACAGGGAAATCAATCAGCCAGATGACCAAATTGACCTGGCAAAAGCAGCACTTTATATTGCCCAAGAAGAATATCCAGACCTTGATGCCGACGAATATATGAATGCTCTCGATGTCATGGCAGATGAGGTCGAGGAACGTCTACCAGCCGAACGCTATCCTCTGCGGATTATCCAGACCCTGAATCAATACTTCTACGATGACTTAGGTTACATCGGCAATACGAGTGATTACTACGACCCACGCAATAGCTTCCTCAATGAGGTGATTGAGCGACGGACAGGTATTCCAATTACCCTTTCGCTCGTCTACCTGGAAGTTTCCCGACGCCTAGATTTTCCGATGGTTGGTATCAATATGCCAGGGCATTTTTTAATTCGCCCAAGTTTTGAGGAAGCAGGAATTTTTGTCGATGCTTTTAATCGTGGTGAGATTTTATTTCAACAAGATTGCGAGGCACGACTTGCACAGATGTACGGGCGTCCTGTGCAGATGCAATCCAGTTTCATTACCTCGGTTAGTCCTCGGCAGATATTGGTACGGATGTTGAGGAATCTCAAATTTATTTACCTCAACCGCAGCGAATTGCCGAAAGCGCAGGCAGCCGTTGAACGCATTTTGCTGTTGTTTCCGGATGCTCCTATAGAAATTCGCGATCGCGGGCTGATTTACTACCAGTTGGGAGATGGGCCTCAGGCCGCCCAGGATTTAGAAATTTATTTAGCCATGCTCCCTAATGCGGAAGATGCTCCTGTGATTCGTCGGTTATTGGAGCAACTGAGTCGAGACGCTTAATACCAATTCTCTTTAAAGTTGCACTTTATGAACCCCCGGCTATCGCCGTCCTCTTTAATAAGGGGGACTACAGGGGGTAATGAATTGAGCGCTTTGTTACAGAGAAATAATATAAGGGAATTTAAAATTTTCGCTCATTGTTTTTGTTCATTTTTCACGGCGATATACCTCTTCGGCGACTCGTTTGAGGCGTCTCAATTGGGCTTGCATATCACCTTTTGTCCAATTGGCGGCAAAGGTGTTGAAGCCCCAGCTAATGACTGGGTTGGAAATTCCAAACTCAAAGCGGTTGAGTAGACGTGTGCCTTTGTCATTGGGCTGACACTCCCAGCGATCGCGCCCTTGAAAAAATCCCTGGAATTCCCAAACGACTAAACCCGGTTCTCGTACTACTACAACGCTATTTAATTTTGGTTGCAACAAAGGAATTTGAATCACAAAACGGCTGCGACTTCCGACTGAGGTACTCCACTCTCCTATCGGTTTACAGCTTAGAATTGGGTTGAGCCAGCGGTGCATCAAAGTCTGGTCAGTGATACAGCGCTCTACAACTGTCGCACTGGCCTTGATTTGAATTGACTGTTCAAAAACTTGAGTGTTTGACTTTGACATTGAAATGTTCCAGAGCTAATCGAGGACGGGTAATATGGCTCTACTGGAAAGCAAAGAAAGTTTAAGCCTGAAAAACCAGTAAATCTTGCATTTTTGTGGCTTAATTATCCATAAGGATAGAGGTAAAGCCGCGACTCTAGGTTTAAACTTGCCCCTGGATTTTTCCGGCTGTTAATCTTCAGTTCTCTGCATCTCTATTTAACCATCACACTCTATTGATTGAGAGGATAAATAGCATCAATCACGTTCAGCACTGTGGTCACAAACTTCATGTTGCTGGTTTGTGAAATTTGAGAATAGCGTTAGAAGGAAGACTATGAATGAAATATGGAAAGGTATAGTCCAAACCGTGAGAGTGGATGTGCCGCTCCAGGTACATTCCGTTTTGGCACAGGCACCGAATCAACCGGTGGCACCGGCTCAACCCGGAGTATTCCAGACGGGGACAACCTATGTTGAGGGACTGTGGCAAAGTATCTGGACCTTCGTGCCTACGTTGGTCGGCGCACTCGCCATCTTACTGGTTGGGCTTCTCATCGCCCTAATTGCTTCGTTTATCACCAGAGGGCTGCTCAATCGCACCCGTTTGGACAACAAAATAGCAGACTGGATCACGGGTCGGCAGGAGGGAGTAGAGGCTCCTCCCATTGAGAAGTGGATATCCAGCGCAGTTTTTTGGATCATCATGATCTTCACTGTAGTTGGTGTTCTACAGCAACTACAGCTAGAAGTCGTTTCTCAACCCCTGAATAACTTTCTCAACCAAATTCTGATCTTTTTACCCAAGCTCCTAGGAGCATTGATCTTTTTAGGGGTAGCTTGGCTAGTGGCGACATTAGTCAAGATAATAACAACGCGGGCGCTGCGATTATTTCGTTTAGATCAGCGTTTAGGTCAGCAAGTTAGACCACCAGAGGCTTCAGGAGAAACTTCCCCTCCCCCAACCCATCAATTTTCGCTGGCGGAAACGATTGGAAATGCCCTGTACTGGTTCATTTTTCTCCTATTTCTCCCCTTAATTTTAGACAGCTTGGGTTTGCAGGGAACAACCTTGCAACCCTTGCAGCTAATGCTGAACCAAATTTTGGGAATTCTGCCCAATATTTTGGGAGCGATCGCGATCGCAGCGGTGGGTTGGTTTATTGCACAAGTCGTGCGCCGCATTGTCACCAACTTACTATCGGCAGCTGGCGCTGACCAATTAGGGAGTCGGTTTGGACTCCAGGCAACAGCAGGAAGTCAGTCCCTCTCCTGGCTGGTTGGAACAGTTGTCTACGTCCTAATTTTGATTCCAACAGCGATCGCAGCTCTCCAGACACTACAGATCGAGGCGATCTCAGTGCCTGCGATCGCAATGTTAAACCAGATTCTCAACGCGATTCCTAAAATCTTTACAGCCGCGTTGATTCTAGGCATTGCTTATGTCATTGGGCAATTTCTCAGCGATTTGGTGACCAATATCCTGACTAGCATTGGCTTCAACAATGTGTTTCAGTGGCTGGGTATCCCGACAGCCCGCGTTACCCGTCCTACGCCAGTTACTACAACCGACGAATATGGGTTACCCAGTACACCTAGAGTTGGCTCTCAGACTGTACTACAGCCTTCACCAGCTCCCACTCGAACACCGTCAGAACTAGCGGGAATTATCGTCTTAGTCGGCATCCTATTGTTTGCCGCCGTTGCCGCAACGAACGTTTTGCAGTTTGCCGCCTTGACCTTAATTGTGACCGGCATTCTGGTGATTGCGGGTCGGATTTTGGCGGGGTTAGTGGTATTTGCCATTGGTCTATGGCTAGCGAATCTAGCCTTTAATTTGATTACAAGCTCTGGCTCTCGTCAATCCCGAATCCTGGGACAAACCGCTCGGATTGCAATTATTACCTTGGTTTCCGCGATGGCACTGCAACAAATGGGCATTGCCAGTGACATTGTTAACTTAGCCTTTGGGCTGCTCTTAGGTGCCATTGCCGTGGCAATCGCCCTAGCCTTTGGTTTAGGCGCTCGTGATATTGCCGCCGCTCAAGTTCGGGAATGGCTCTCGTCCTTTAAGGAAAACCGATAAGGAAAACGGGCCGCCCAACATCCAATCAACCAGGGCTTCCGCCGTAACCATAAAGTAGGGGGCGTTACAACGCCCCCTCATCCCCTCTCTCGAAAGAACGATGAGTCTTGTAGGATAAGTAAAAAACCAGTCGCACCCACTCAGAGAGTTCAGGCTCCACTCGCGCTCAGAACAATTCAGCAACCATACATTGTAGAGAAGAGGGAAGAATGCCTTTCACTGCCAGTGTCATTTCTGCTAAACAATGGGGGGCTAGAGCTCCAAAACAGTGGCCTGAAGAAACGAGGCCGCAATATATCGTCATCCACCATACAGATATGCCAAATCCCCCTAGAGATTTATCTAGAGCAACGGTGGAGGGAGCGAAACAATTGGCCAGGAGTATTCAAGGTGCCCACATGGGTGAATTTGGCTGGAATGATTCCGGCCATAACTTTTTAAATACCACGGGTGGGGTTTTGCTTGAAGGTAGACAAGGTTCTTTAGATGCCATTAAGCGCGGGCGTTGTGTCCGTTCCGCCCACGCTGGCAGTGTTAAAGGCAATGAGTCGCCAGGGATTGAAAATGAAGGCAACTTCATGACCTACCAGATGAACGCCAAGCAGTGGGAGAGTATGGTTGAGTTGTGCGCTTCTATTTGCTCGTCCTGCAAGATTGACCCCGATAATATCAAAGGACATCGAGACTTTTCTCCAACGAATTGCCCTGGTAACTGGTTGTACAGTCAATTGCCGCGATTGCGTCAAGATGTACGCAAGCGACTTGGTTCCTCTCCAGCCGAAGACTATCTCCGGGAAGGCGCTTCCGGTGCAAAAGTCACAGAACTACAGCAACGCCTCAAAGCCCAAGGCTTTAACCCCGGCCCCATTGACGGCATTTACGGCATCGGTACGGTTCAGGCTGTCATTTCTTTTCAGAAGTATCACGGGTTAGATCCAGATGGTGTGGTGGGTCCAACCACTTGGAAGTTGCTGACGAGTACGCCGATACCGAAGCCAGAATCGCCCAGTGCGATCGATCTGCTTGATACTTACTTACTGTATCGCAGCTTACCTCATCAAAATCAAGCCATTCAGTGGCTGCAAGGACAACTCTCAAAACCCATCTTGGAAGAGTTTTCCAAACGCTGGGGCAATAAACCATTTTCATCTTCATCTTCATCTCCATCCCCAGCTCAAACTCCATCCCCAGATCCAGATTCAGATCCAGATTCAGATCCAGATCCATCCCTATCCTTTCTCCCCCTCCGGGAAGGAACTAAAGGCACGCAAGTAAAACAACTACAGGAACGCTTGCAACAGCTAGGATTTAAACTTGGGATACCTGACGGAGACTTTGGCCCTGCAACGAAAGCTGCTGTAATGGCGTTTCAGAAGTCTGAAGGTTTAATTACAGATGGGATTGTGGGTGAAAGAACTTGGAGGGCTCTGAATCTTACCTGGCAGGATTAATGATAGGGTGAGCCTTTCAGCAGAACCATAAAATAATTGACACCTTAATACTTAAAATCCCAATCTACCCAACAATCGACTTAAAAACATCCCCCTGTTTCAGGGCTTTCTCTCATTGGTGTGAGTGATATATTTTGGCTGGGATAGTTTCAGGTAGCTCGTTAATCTTACACTATGCCTCCCGAATCAGGTGCTGTTGAACTCTCTGTGGTTATTCCTCTTTACAATGAGGAACTTAATATTGATTATCTATTTGAGCGATTAAGGTCTGTCCTGATGCATCTCAACATGACCTATGAAATCGTTTGTGTGAATGATGGTAGTCGAGACAATACGCTTAGCTGTTTAATAGAGCATCATTATCAAGACCCCAGAATTAAAGTCGTCAATTTGTCTCGGAATTATGGAAAAGAAATTGCTCTAAGCGCAGGTCTAGATCATGCCAATGGCGAGGCTGTTGTACCCATTGATGCGGATTTACAAGACCCACCTGAATTAATCGAAGAACTGGTGGCAAAATGGCGTGAGGGCTATGATGTTGTTTATGCAACACGTCGCTCCCGTCAGGGAGAAAGCTGGCTAAAGCGCTTTACAGCGAATGGGTTTTACCGAGTCATTGATAGCATCAGCCGTGTACCCATTCCCCGCGATACTGGAGATTTTCGTTTACTCGATCGTCGTGTTGTTGAGGCGATTCAACAATTGCCGGAGCGGAATCGTTTCATGAAAGGCTTGTTTGCTTGGGTGGGCTTTAAACAAACATCCGTTCTTTTTGATCGCCCATCTCGTCATAAAGGAGAAACAAAATGGAATTACTGGCGACTTTGGAATTTTGCTTTGGATGGGATTACATCTTTTAGCTTACTCCCTTTAAAAGTATGGAGTTATATAGGTCTTTTAGTCGCCATACCTTCATTCTTCTATGCCAGCTTTTTAGTGGTTCGGACTTTACTCTTTGGAATTGACCATCCTGGCTATGTCTCAATCATGGTGGCGGTTCTGTTTTTGGGAGGAGTACAGTTAGTTAGCTTAGGTGTGATTGGTGAATATCTGGCTCGTGTCTACGAAGAGGTAAAGGGACGCCCTCTTTACCTCGTGCGAGAAACTTATGGGTGTGACTCAACTTCAACCGTTAAACACAAGGTTCACTCTTCTCAAAGGGATAGGTTTTAGAGGAAGGGTGTGTCGCTTATACCCCTGTGGGTAGATTTGCTGTTTCAGCTCCCTTGTCGCACACAAAGCATAGTCGTAATGAGTATGATTTAGAGACAGGGTTAAATTGAACAGCGTTTAAAAAATGGCTCATCTAAATCAACGCCGCTCTCAAAACGTCAGCGGTGACTTTTACGTCGATAGCACCTGTATTGATTGTGATACTTGCCGATGGATGGTTCCGGAAGTGTTTCAGGAGGCGGGGGAGCAGTCTGTGGTGTATCATCAACCGACATCAGAAGCTGAACGGTTGCGATCGCTCCAAGCTCTATTATCTTGTCCGACCTCCTCAATTGGTACCGTTGAAACGCCGAAAGATATCAAAACCGCTCATCAGAGTTTCCCCATCCTCGTGGCGGATAATGTCTACCATTGCGGCTACCACTCCGAGAGTTCCTACGCCGCTACCAGCTACTTTATTCAACACCCCGAAGGCAATGTTTTAGTGGATTCACCTCGCTTTGCCTCACCATTAGTCAAGCGCTTAGAAGACATGGGTGGAATTCATTATATGTACCTGACGCATCGGGATGATGTTGCGGATCATCAGAAGTATGCTGAGCATTTTGGCTGCAAAAGAATCCTGCACAGCGATGATATTACCAGCAGCACTCGTGATGTAGAAATTCAACTGACGGGTTCGGAAACCGTTCAATTAGCGCCCGATTTGTTGATTATCCCCGTTCCTGGTCACAGCAAAGGTCACACCGTTTTATTGCACAATCATAAGTTTTTGTTCACGGGCGACCATCTGGCTTGGGATGAACAATTAAATCAGCTCATTGCCTTCCGTGATTTCTGTTGGTATGCCTGGTCTGAACAGATCAAATCCATGCAAAAGTTAACTCACTATTCATTTGAGTGGGTATTACCGGGTCATGGTCGCCGCTACCATACTGATGCAGAAACCATGCGCCATCAACTACAAAAGTGTATTGCTTGGATGCAAGCCAGATAAGAAGTCATCGGGAGACATGGGGCGAGCAACACGATACCTACTGAAATTGCACAAGGGAGAGAATTGCGATCGCTGATATTCATCAAGCCTTAATGTAATCAACATTTCTGTATCTAGTGATTAATCACCACTGGCGTTCCCACCGATGCCCAATCAAACAACCAACGGGCGTGATTCACAGCAACATTCACGCAACCATGGCTGACGGGCGTCCCAAATTGACGATGCCAGTAGGCTCCGTGGATGGCGTAGTTTCCCTCGTAAAACATGACATAAGGCACATTGGGAACGTCATAATTAGCTCCTCTCATGCGGCTCTTGGGTAACTTGGTTTGAATGGTAAAAATACCAGGGCGAGTCGGGGTGGTGTTTTTGCCTGTGGAGATGACGAGCGCATAAACTTGGTTTCCTCCCTCCCAAGCAATCAACCGTTGGTTTTTCAAATCAATTTGAATCCAGCGTTCCTTGGAAGTTTGCAGCTCCATCATTTTTGTCGCAATACTCTCTCTCAGGGGATTGGAGAGAAGGGGTGTTACCCAAACACCTAAAGCGGTTAGAGTCATGGCTGCACCCGCTAAGACGGTTCCACAGCGACGGAGCCAGTGGGGGGAGATGAGGCTTTTCATGGATTTTGCACGTCTTGAGTCAAGGTAGATGAGGCGCAACGGCCTAGAAATGAGGCTATCAAAAGTTGTGCGTATTTTATCGTTGACTCGTTCTGGTGCTATTTCGCTGGAATCGCTAAGTGTTCCCTGAGAGTTCTGGCGCGTTGCGCGATCGCTTTCCAATCTTCTGTAGCTATCAGCGCTTTGGGAAATAACTCGCCGGAAAGCCCCACGGCAATCGCTCCAGCTTTGAGAAACTCCTGTGCATTTTCCAGCGAGACTCCGCCAGTGGGAATTAAAGGAATATTACCCAGTGGCCCTTGTAAAGCCTTGATATAACTGGCTCCACCCACCGCCTGAATGGGAAATACCTTAATGCAGCTAGCACCTGCCTCCCAAGCGGTGACAATTTCTGTCGGAGTCAAAGCACCCGGTACGATGGGGACACCGGCCTTAACGGCGGCGGCAATTAAACTCAGATTAACGTGGGGCGTGAACAGAAACTGTGCACCCGCCTCAATCGCCTGTTCTAACTGCTCCAAGTTTAATAACGTGCCCGTGCCGATGATACAGTGCGGTAACTCCGTGCGGAGTAGGCTGATCAGTTCAGGGGCTCGTTCGCTATTCCAGGTAATTTCAATCAGCGATAACCCCCCCAGCGCTACCGCCTGAGCCATTTTATGACCGAGTGATAGCCAAGGCGATCGAATCACAGCAATAAACCGATGTTGCTGCAACAAAGTTAACCAAAATTGATTAGACATCTTCACTCTGGGGTGCCCGGTAGAGGAGGAAGGAAAATTTTTTCAAGTCAGCGCTGTTCAATGTACTTATTTTTTCTACATATTCTGTAAAGTATGGCTTTTTGGGTAACGCCAAACGCTGTGTTCTTTCGATTAAAACTGTCAATTTTTCTACTTCCTCTACCAACCGATGAATATTTTATTACATCTATACCAATCCTTAGGGAGATGAAATTAAATTTAAGCTATGATTTCTCAACTCAGAAATATGGCAATCTGTTAGTAAAGCGCTGTAAAGAGCAAGGTGAGCTGACTTTTAGTACGCCTCAATTATTTTCGGCATCAATTAACTTTACATTGGTTTTATTGAAAGCTTAATCCAACCCAATTCCAATTCTATACCCTTAGTATGATGATAAAAAAGAGCAAATTTATCTAATCTATTGAAGTGAGTGATTAATACAAAACAAATTTAGGAGAATTAAACGAATGGCTCTTGTGAAACTTGCAGATGCTTATCCTAACTATAAGCAAGAAATTTTTGGTGGCGATGACATCAAAGGATATGAAGTCTATAGCGCTACCGATGAAAAAGTGGGTGGCATTTATGACGCGCTTGTTGATGAAACAGGTCGTTTTCGCTATCTCGTAATTGACACAGGCGTCTGGGTGTTTGGTAAGAAAGTTTTGGTTCCCATTGGTCGCGTGCGGATGGATTATGATCGTCGCCGTGTTTACATTACAGGCTTGACCAAAGACCAAGTTGAACGGTTACCAGAGTACAACGACAACATGACCGTTGACTACGACTATGAAGAACGAGTCAGAGGGATTTACCGACCCACAGCAACTGCCACAACGGCAACGACGGCTCAGGTTCCTAGCTCTACCTACGACCGTAACACCTACAACTATGAGCATGATCGCTCACTCTACGATACAGATGAGCAAAATCATCAAAAAATCAAGCTGTATGAAGAGCGCTTACTGACCAGCAAACAGCGTCAAAAGACGGGTGAAGTTACAGTAGGTAAGCATGTTGAAACTGAAACAGCCAGAGTATCTGTTCCCATCGAAAAAGAACGGGTCATTATTGAGCGCACCAACCCTACCGACACCAGAGAAGTTACGCCTGGAGAGGTAGATTTCCGCGAAGGTGAAGTGGCTCGCATGGAAGTGTACGAAGAAACGGCTGACATTCAAAAGAAAGCCTTTGTACGTGAAGAAGTTAGTATTCGGAAAGAAATTGAGCGCGACACGGTAGATGCAACAGAAACGATTCGCCGTGAAGAGTTAGACATTGATGTTGATGGCAATCCTGCCATTAACAAACGTAAGTAGGCTTTTAACGTCTAGTAGTCTGAAGCCGCTTTTGACAACAAGGCTGATCATTGAATCAGCGAAGAATCACTTATAACAGTGACAGGTAGAGCGGGCAATTTAGCTGGCTCTACCTGCTGTCTATAAGCTGTCTATAAAAAGAGTATTTTAATCCAGACAATAAATTAGGAGAGAAAAATGGTTGCCAATAATCCTGTCTCTACCAAAAACAAAACTCGAATTAAAGATTTATTGGAAAAGCTGAAAAACAAGCTGAAAGGCTTTGCTGTCATCAACATGCAAGGCCAATTAGTAGGGCGAGTTACAGATATCTTCTTAGATAAAAGCTATCATCTGAATGTGCTTATGTCTAAAGCGGAAGCTCAAGCCAATCCGCAAATATATTTACTCAGTAGTAAATATATTGAGAAAGTTGATGCTGTACACCGCTTACTTTTTGTAGATATCACCCCTGTAGAACTTGAGGAACTTCCTCTATATTCGATGCATAATAAGCAAGTAGCAGAAATTCCAGGAAGCTCTGCAAATCTCTCCCTAACTGAGGAAACCCCAAGGGATTTTCAGTCTCAGGAACTTCGTGAAACAGATTCCCTAGAAACTCCGTCTTCGGAAACAGCAATGCCAACAGAAGTAGCCACTGAAGACGTGACAGAATTAGATGATAGCTCAAATGTAGTGGAAGAAGAGCTCGTTCGTTTGCTAGAAGAACGGATCGTAGTCAACCGCCGCAAGCAAAAAGTTGGCGAAGTGGTGGTTCGCAAAGAAATCGAAACTCACATTATCGAAGTCCCTATTCAACGCGAGATATTAATTATTGAGCAAGTCGGAGCAGAGACTAAAAGGCTTGCAGCCATTGACTTAAGTAAGGGGGAAGTTACCGGTGTTGAACTGACCAATCCTTCGAGTTCTGAGATTCCTCATCAGAAAGAGTCTCGTCATGAGCCTGAAAAGGGTGATCAAGTTATCGGTGAATTTGTCTCTCCTAGAGCCGCCAGTAATCTGTTAGAGGCAATCGCACTGCAAAAGCGGCATGGGTGCGTAAAAGTTCGCGTGGAATTGACAGTGGAAAACGCAGAACTTCAGAAAACTTACCAAAACATGTTTGACCGTTGCTCTATACGCTAAAAAATTAGGGTAAGGTACTCCCTCTGACTTTAGCAATTGAAGCAGTGACGACTGACCAGTTACCAGTGATGCCTTTGTAGGGTGGGGAATGTAAAGGCAGCCACTCAACTAAAGTTGACCACGAGGAGTTCTGTAGTTGTCGGGCTGAGTCTAATGGAAAATCAGTATTTTACGTAATTTTTAATTCTCTGAACAGAGAGTTAGGCTAAGTGTAACAATGGCAACATTGTTGCATTTTTTTATTTTTAAGATAGAGTTTGGAGAGTCGAGTTGGGCAAAATAACCATCCTTTAAAAATGGGTTCTTCTCCTTACGTTAAAAAGTGGAAAAAATTGCTTCTCTAGGCCATACAAAGCTAAATAAAACGTCAGTTGATGTAATTTTAGCTCCAGTCGCTGCGGCAGAATTATTTTTTTTGCAACTAATATTCCGATTATTTATCTATCGGATGCAACGTTTAAGCTGTATCAAAAATATTATCCTTTGAATTTAGATCAACAAGAGGCTGAATGGTTAGAAAAACAAGAATTAACTGCCATTTCCAAGGCAAGTAAAATAGTATATTGCTCAAAATGGGCTGCTGATTCCGCTATTTCGGATTACCAGGCTGATGCTGATAATGTTGTTGTGCTTCCTTTTGGGGCCAATTTAGATAATCCTCCTCTAGCTGAGGAGATTTCTATCAAAAAAACAAATGTCTTCTTGTCGTTTGTTATTTGTGGGCAAAGATTGGCACAGGAAAGGGGGAGATATTGCCTTTCAAACTTTAATTTCTCTGTGCAATCAAGGGATTGATGCCGAGTTAGTACTTGTTGGTTGTGTACCCCCTGCTGAAATTAAACATGACAAGCTCACAGTCATCCCTTTTTTGAATAAAAATATTCCCGAACAGCGGAAACAACTCGACGAACTTTTTTTGAAATCGAATTTTTTCATTCTTCCTACTCGCGGCGATTGTTCCCCAATCGTACTTTGTGAGGCGAACGCTTTTGGACTTCCCGTACTCACAACCGATATTTGCGGAATTTCTACTATTATTAGCAACGGGAAGAATGGTTATAGGTTACCCCTTGCCGCTGGTGGCGACGATTACGCGAATATAATTGTAGAAAATTTCTCTGATAGCACCCACTACGAGAACTTAGTGCGCTCCTCCAGAGAGGAATATGACGCACGATTGAATTGGAACAAATGGGCAGAGAGCCTTCATCAGGTAATTATAGAACTGCTAGCTCAGAAGCATCAGTTGGATCAGGACAATTTCTTAAAAAGCACTTAGGGATTTCCTGATAGGTGAGCAAGCTTTGGCTCTCTACTTGGAATAAAAGAGTAATAGTAAAAATTATCCTAGAGTCAAAGCTTGACACCGTTATAGTTTTGCCACGCTTGCCAGAAAACGTAAATTGAAAGAATAGCTAACAGCGAACGAAATGCCAAACTCACGATCCGATCGGATAACTTGGGTAAAATGCGCGTACTAATTTGCGCTCCCAATAAACCGCCTGTACCCAAAAGTAACCCTTCAACCCACAAAACATTTCCTCGAAAGGCGTGCCCGATAGTAGCTGAAACGGCTGTAATGATAATGACACCCAAACTCGTCTGAATTGCCGTTTTAATCCTTTCCCCCAACAGCAAAATTTGCAGTGGCACCATAATTACACCGCCACCGACTCCAAACAAACCTGCCAATACACCTGCCGTACTGCCGGTGATAATTCGGGAAATAGTGGCTTTGATTCCTGTATCCTGAATTAGTGTCTCGCCTGCTACTTGTTGAAGTTCCTGTTTCTCCCTAGCGCTTAGACGTTTTCGGAGTTCAACCAGGTAAATATTCAAAAGTAGCAGTAACCCAAATGCTACGAGTAAAGCGTAGGGAGTAAATAACTCTGCCAGATAGGCACCCACTTGCGCGGTAACTACCGCAGGAAATCCAATGCCTATGACTTGCTGCAATCTCAAATACCCCATTCGCCAGTTTTGGACGCTGCCAGAAATCGCAGTAATCACAATCGACAGACTACTCGTAGCAACTGCTTGAACAGGCTGATATCCTAACGCGACTAACAACGGTACGAGTACTGTGCCGCCACCGATGCCCAAAAAACCGGCAAGAATTCCCGCAAATAAGCCACCACCAGCAAAAATTAATAAAGTCGTTGGCGTCATTCGATTGTAGATTTTGGATAATGGAATTTTCCCGACTAATAAATACGAGGGTTTCGGTCAAGTTTGAGTTCTAGCTAGATTACGCTAACGGGTACCGCATTAAAGGGCGATCGCCTTCGGTAATATGGACTTAGGAAGCATACCATGAACCCCTTTGTGAGGACGATTGACCACTTGAGTAATATGGAAATTCACCGCAAGAGAACACAAAACATAAGCCTCTTCGGCACTTAATCCAGCAAAGTGTTCTAAGAAAGTCATCATCTGCTGGAGGGCACATTCAAATGCCTGATCCAGCGTTTCACCAAACCCAAGAGTAATAATATCGGTAGGAGTTTCTGCCAGGGGAGCGCTCAATTGTAAATCCTTACGTAACCGAATCTGGATAGTGCCGTTCATGGACGTTTCAATCGCGGTGACATTAATTTCGCCATCACCTTGAGCTGCATGTCCGTCCCCAATAGAAAATAGTGCACCAGGGACAAATATGGGCAAAAAGATGCTTGAACCCGCTCGCAATTCTCGATTATCAATATTGCCTCCATAAACTCCGGGAGGAACCGAAGAACGGTTCGTTTCATCTGTGGCAACACCGAGGATACCAAAGAAGGGTTTGAGAGGAATAGATATGCCGCTACCGTTTGGAAATTGTGCCACACCCTTGTCTAAATCCAAGGGGATAAACCGTAGCCTGGGTTCTGTAAACTGCTCAGGTAAGGCTCCCCATCCTGGGCGAATGGCGTTGAATCCGATAGGTAAACGGGGTGAGATATCTTGCAGCTTTACTTCCAGAACATCCCCTGGTTCAGCGCCATTTACATAAATCGGTCCGGTGAGCAAGTGTGGCCCTGGCCCCACTTTGCGTTTTGTGGGTAAATGTTGACAAATTTCTAGTAATTCCGCTGTCAAAAATTCCGGCGGCGCTTTGTCGTAAATATAGAAACCGGTGTAAGTTTCAACATCGATGCTGTCACCTGAATTAACCACTAATGCGGGTTCCAACTCATGGGAAAAGCCGCCGAGATGAACCGTTTGACAGCTAGCTTTAAGAATGTGGTGAGTCATCTAGCACTAAGAAGCAGAAACAAAAGCCTCGCCATTCAATTATGCAGGGTAGTGACGCCGTTACGAGAGGTATCTCCAGGAGATTGGGTATTAGAGGCATTGCCTAAGCCCATCATACTATCAGGCTTATCGCTTGCTGAACAGTTTTGATGAGAATGGGAATTTCACCAGATTGGAGTGGGGGTACTGTAGGTGAGTCAAGTAAGGATGTCCCTAAAAAACCGATGTATTTTCGTCATTTTCCTCGCGACTTATCTGAATTTTCAACGATAAATCGTTTGCTTCTAGTTGCAAATTATGCTTGGCTTGTTTCTCGAAATTTTGGTAAGCGTAATCAGTTAAATAGAGTCTTTCTCGCTGCAAAAATTGAGTTAAAACTCTTTGCCTTCCTATCTGATAATCTACCTCAGCCATCCACGAATATTCTTGACGAATCGCTTGAGCATAAGTCTGATATTCCCCTTTGGTTGCACCAAGGATAGATAAATCAGCATCCAGAAGAATTTGATTGTCTATATCAGTGGGTAATGCTTGGTGATTTTTGGTTGTCACAATAAGGTATTTAACCCGATTAATTATGGTTTGATGAATTTTTAAGGAGTGGAGTGCCGCTTCTGCGTATTCAGCGCTTTTCTCCTCGTTATCTGGAGCTTGAGGGTCATATATAACATCATGAAACCAAGCCGCAAGCTGAACAGAAATGTAATCTAAACTACGCGATTTCATCTGTCCAATTATTTCTAATACTTGATTAATATGCTCTAAGTTATGATAGAATCTTTCAGTGGTAGAGTAAGCAGTGACTAAGTCAAGAAATACTTTTTGTTCTAACTCAGTCTCCACTACAAACGGTTGGAGTAAAGTTTCCCAACGGAATTTTAGGATTTTCAAAGTGTTGGTAAAAGGCTTCATTGAATGTGATAAGAGCTAACAATGACGATTAGCAAAGACTTATGGCAGTCTAATCAAGACTTAGCACAAGCCTGTCTGGAACACCCTTTTGTACAAGGAATTGCCACTGGCACCCTGGAGCGCACAAAATTCGCTTACTATGTGGGTCAAGATGCCTTTTTTCTAGAAGCTTTCGCTCGTGCTTATAGTATTGCCGCCGCTAAGGCGATGGATTGGCAAGAATTTAATACTTTTCATTGTCTTGCTGCGGGTGTTCTCGAAGAACTGAAGCTTCACGAGGGTTATGCGGCAACCTGGGGGGTGGACTTGCGAACAGTCGAACCGGGTGCAGCCACACGCCGCTATACGGATTTTTTACTGGCAACCGCTTGGGGGTGTGAATTGAGTTTAATTACGGTGGCGATGACTCCCTGTATGCGTCTCTATGCCTTTTTAGGTCAACAATTGGCTGATGATGGGATTCCAACTCATCAATATACGGATTGGATTCGCACCTATAGCCATCCAGAGTTTGAGGAACTGGCGCAGAAGCTAGAGCATTTGACTGACCAGTATACTCAGCTTACGGCATCGGTAGAATCAACGTATCGTTATGCCATGTTGTGTGAACGCGACTTCTTTGAGGCGGCTTGGCAAATCGCTTGATTTTTGGAGATTAGCGTTAGAGTGACTCAAATCGAGCGTCATTGCTAACTTTGGGATCAAGATTAAACAGCAGTACGCTCTAGCACATTGAGATGCTTGGAGATGGCAGGAAGGCTCATTTCAAAGGGTTTGGCTAACTCAGTGATCAATGCCTCACCCTTGGCGAGGTGAGCGAGAATCGCCCGTCGCGTGGGATCTGCAAGATGCCCAACGATTGAGTTTAGAGGACACAGATAGTCTCGGCAACGCAGGCCAACCATACTGTGGTGTTCCAGTGCAGCAACTTATTATGTTGCGCCCTGCAAGTCAGTACAAATGTATGCGGTAAAAGAATCTTATACCTTAACATCTTAACTAAATTATTGCTATCCTTAAAGCAGGAAGTTGTGATTTTTCCCCAAATTCATGACTTAAGCCTAAATATCTAACTATGCTTATCGAATTTAGTGTCGGCAACTATAGATCATTTAAGGAGAAAGTCACCTTTAGTATGGTGGCAGCTAATCTTGTCGCGAAAGACAAAACACTGGATGAAAATAACGTTTTTGAAATAGATGATGATCTCAAGCTGCTTAAGAGTTCTGCAATATATGGCGCAAATGCTAGTGGGAAAAGCAACCTAGCTAAAGCTCTAGGCTTTATGCGATGGTTTATGATTAACTCTTCTAAAGAAACCCAAAGCACAGAGAAAATTGGTGTTGAGCGATTTAAGCTCAGTCTTGAAACTGAGACTGAGCCGTCATTCTTTGAGATAGCATTCCTAATGAACGGCAGGAAATATAGATATGGATTCGAGGCGACTCGTAAGAGAGTTGTTTCTGAATGGTTATTTTATGTGCCTAAATTAAGAGAAACAAAACTTTTTGAACGCCGACTAGATAATATTAGTGTTACCAAAACATATAAAGCTGACGGCATTCAGCAGAAAACAAGACATAATGCTCTGTTTTTGTCTGTATCTGCTCAATTTAATGTCGGGATTGCTGAGAAAATCTTGGACTGGCTTACACATCGAGTCAAAGTTGTTTCTGGTTTGGATGATAGAGGCTATCGAAGCTATACAGTTAGTTGCCTAATGGAGAATAAAAATAAAGAAGATATCCTTCAATTGCTAAAAAAATTAGATTTAGGATTTGGTGATATCAAAGTAGAAGAAATCGAAATCACTGATGAATTTTTACCTAAGGAATTACCAGAAGAGATAAAGAGTTTTATTTTGAAAAATGGAAAAGCGACATCAGTACAAACAATGCATCGTAAGCTTGATGTCCAAGGAAATTCTATATCTATAGAGTTGTTTGATTTAGATGAACAAGAGTCTGAAGGAACTCAAAAAGTCTTTGCTTTAGCAGGGCCTCTGGTTGACACTCTAAAAAATGGTAAGGTTTTAATTATAGATGAATTCGATGCTAGAATTCACCCTCTAATAAGTCTTGCAATTGTTAAACTATTCAACTCTAATGAAACAAATCCCAAAAATGCTCAGTTAATCTTCATGACCCATGACACCAACTTGCTAAGTAATAAGCTATTTCGTAGGGATCAAATTTGGTTTGCAGAAAAAAATAGATACGGTGCAACAGATTTGTATTCTTTAGCAGAATACAAAATACGTAACGATGCGTCGTTTGAGAGCGATTATATCAAAGGTAGATATGGTGCAATTCCATTTATTGGAAACCTGAATCATCTAATCAATTCCAATGTCTAGAAGAAAGGTAAATACTCGTGGATATCTACCTAGAAAAGTTGATACGAGGGAAATTAGACAGAGATTTTTGATCGTATGTGAAGGAGAGAAAACAGAACCTAACTATTTCAGAAGTTTTCGTGTTCCTAAAGATGTTGCTGAAATAGATGTGCAGGGTTTAGGAGAAAATCCAAGTAGACTAGTTCAAAGCGCAAAAGACTTGAATAAGCAAGGAGATTACGATCAGGTTTGGTGTGTCTTTGATCGTGATTCTTGGACTGTAGAAGATTTTAATAATGCCATCAAAAATGCTAATGAGCAAGGATTTAAAGTGGCTTATTCTAACGAAGCGTTTGAGCTATGGTATGTTCTACATTTTGATTTTCTTAATACAGGTATTCCTAGAGGTGATTATCTTCGCAAATTAACTTCTTTACTTGGTCGAACATACAAGAAAAATAGTGAAACAATTTATGAAGAATTATTTGAAAGGCAATCTATTGCTATTAAAAATGCTGAAAATCTCCTTAAGCAATACGATCCTCACATTCCAGCTAAAGATAATCCATCTACATCAGTGCATTTATTAGTACAGGAACTCAATAAATTTATTCAATGATTAACTTTAAAGCATCGCTTAACTCTACGCAGTACGGACAAGCTTCAAGTATTTGTCAAACAAATAAACTAGCAACATAACTGATGATTCGCAAGTCCTTTCTTTACCCTTCGCTACTATGACTTTCCCTCCCTGGTAATCTTCTAGAACCCAATCCAACTCGCGATTCGCATTACAACTAAGGCGGAGAGTTTGTTCGTGGATTCCCCCTCCTTTCTCGCCAACGCCCTTAAAGATGTTGCGCTGCTGATCAAATTTTGAGGACGGGAGAAGTTCACGATGTCATTGGATAGTAAAAACAAAACGACCAAGACTGTAATTGTATTAACGATTATCTTCCTGGCGATCGAATTATTAGACGAACTTGTGGATGGAGTGGGGGGTGCAGCCTATCCGTTGATTCGGACTGATTTGCATCTTTCCTATGTGCAAGTGGGACTGTTGCTGACGATACCCAATACTATCAGTAGCTTGATAGAGCCAATTCTGGGGATTTTAGGAGATTTGGGACAGCGACGGCAATTGATTTTGGGGGGAGGTATTGCTTTTGCGATCGCATTACTACTCATTTCCCTCAGTCATCACTTTTTTGGGTTATTAGCCGCGTTTGTGCTGTTTTATCCCGCCTCTGGCTCCTTTGTCAGTCTTTCCCAGGCGACGCTGATGGACATGGAACCAACACGCCACGAGCAAAACATGGCACGTTGGACATTGGCGGGTTCTGTTGGTAATGTCATTGGACCTTTGGCTTTAGCAGGTGCTGTAGCATTAAATCAAAGTTGGCGGAGTGTGTTTTTAATCTTGGCGGTACTAACAGTATTATTGCTAGGAATCTTGTGGAAGTATCCAATCGCAACTCTAACCGCCTCATCTCAAGTTGAGCAGCCAATACAAAGTTTCAACGATGGTATCCGTCAAGCTATCAACAGCTTAAAACGACGCAACGTACTCCGTTGGTTAACGTTGTTGCAATTTTCGGATTTAATGTTGGATGTTCTGCGTGGTTTTTTAGCACTGTATTTTGTTGATGTCGTCGGTGCAAGTAACACACAGGCGAGTTTTGCTATCACCGTATGGTTGGGGTTTGGCTTACTCGGAGATTTTCTCCTCATTCCCTTACTTGAACGAGTGCAAGGACTCGCTTATTTGAGGTTTAGCGCAATGATTGTTTTGTGCCTCTACCCGGCTTTTTTGATTGTGCCCAATCTCAATGTTAAGTTGATCATTCTCGGCTTTCTGGGGTTCTTGAATGCAGGTTGGTACTCAATTCTTCAGGGGCGATTGTACACAGCGATGCCAGGGCAGAGTGGGACAGTCATGACACTCAACAACCTGGCGGGTTTCGTGGGTGGTTTAGCCCCGTTTGTACTAGGTTGGGTGGCTCAACAGTATGGTTTGCAACCTACGATGTGGATGTTACTTGCAGCACCCATCGCCTTGCTGATTGGGCTTTTTAAGGCTTAAGAAAGACAAAGTGGTTAAGAACAATTAGCGATCGCTTGATCAATCAACCTCGAAAGTAATTCTCGATCAGCTTCAGCAATTCCTGCCATTGCCTGTTCCCGGATTTGCAATGCAATCGGAGGCAACACTTCTTCTAAGTCTTTGCCAGCTTCCGTCAACCAAATCCGCCAAATTCTGCGATCGCGCATATCACGCTCTCGACGCACTAACCCTCGTTCCTCCATGCGATCGAGTACCCCGGTTAAAGTGCCTCCCACCTGCTGCAATCGTTCCCCAATACTAGAAGTTGCCAACCCATCTTCTTGCCACAGGCAACACAAAACAACCCAGTGAAACGGCGTCAATCCATACGGCTCTAATCGCTCTTGAAACGTGCGACTCAGCAACATGGAGAGCAGTTTAATCCGGTAGCCGAGGCTTTGGGGAGCGAGAACTTCCTCCCACTCTGCCAAATGACTGCGATTCACAGAAAAAGGCATCAAGCAACAATCAATAGACGAGTATGCAAGATTACAGTAACATCTTTGTTTGACTCATTGTTGTTACATGTCTTAATGGGCGGCAGCACCTGCACCAGTATCCGTCATGAGTAGATTTGCCGTCGCCAACTGAGTAGATGGATTGCCGTAAAAGTGAGAAACTCGTAATCGTACAAGTTGGGATTCTAATTCAGGCGCGAAGCCTCCCTCACGGTGTTGAATGATCTCAGCCCAAGGGAGATTATAAGTTTGAGCCTCTAATTTTTTCACCAGGTCTTCAACGCGACCGATAGATTGAGCCGGGACACCTGCCACAATGTCTCCTTCTGCAACATTCTTAGTGACAACAGCCCCAGCGGCAATGATCGCATTCGCACCAATCGTGACATTGGGCAAAATAATGGCATTGAAACCGATAAAAACATTATCGCGAATGTCAATTTTACCGACTGCATCAAGCTTCACGTTGTAAGCACGGTTAAGCATGGCAATAGAGCCATCATGTCCAATCAAGCTACAGGACGAGAAATGAACGTTATTACCAATTCGCACATAGGCGGGGTCAGTGAAAACCGTGCTGGGGAGAATGCTACAGTCTTGACCCAGCTCGTAAAAATTGCCATGACGGCGGAGATATTCCGCGTATTCATCTCCCCTAGGTTTGCAGATTTTGCGATAGAGACTGGGGAATTTTCCGTAACGTAGGGCGAGTATCCTGATAATATTCTTAAGTAAATTCTTCAGGAATGAATACATGGCATACTGTTAAGTAAAGTGTATTCTAGATAGTAAAAATTGATTGTGAATAAAATGTGAATTAGGGTGAATACGAAAGGGAATTTCCTGTATTATAAATTTGAATTAAAATCGATCAATAAATTATCAAAAAAACGTAATAAATTTACTTCATTGCTTTTCGATAGAAGCAATTTTTTATTTTTAAAATGATTAATGTATTTTTCGTATTCCTTGGGTTTCTCTATGTTTTTTACCTTCTCTGGGGGAGTCGGCAATCCTGTGTGACGCAGCTATAGCAGTCGCCAAGGCAACTCTTGACTCTCGCCAAATACTGAAACATTGAGCCGTCAATATACATCCCTTTTGCCTTCTGCGATATTCGGCGACCCAGCGCGCCGAATCCTCTACCTCCTCACTCTCATCTCCGGTGCCTTTGGCTATACATCAACAAATGCCAACTCCGAGGGAAGAACTACCATCATGAATAAGACTTAGAAATTAATCCGATTTTGTGGTAAATAGGGCGAACTAAACGCCTTAAAGTTGGCAACTTCTGGGCAAAAACAAGGGAACCCAAAATACAGAAAACCCCACCGATCATGACTGTATTCGGTGCACCGATGCGACTGGCTAAAGCACCCGATGCTAAATTTCCAAAGGGTAATACACCTAAGAACGCCATTGTATAAAAACTCATCAATCGCCCCCGTTTATCCTCCTCCACAATGGTTTGTAAAATCGTATTACTTGAAGCAATTTGCAGAATTGAAGCACAGCCAACAATCAACATCATCAGTAAAGACAGCCAGAGAAGACGGGATTGAGAAAAAATAATCAATGCCATCCCTAAACCAGCGGGAGAAAAAGCAATAATTTTACCTAAACCCACGACACTTTGGCGCGAACTGAGGTAAATTCCCCCCATTAATGCGCCCACTCCCACGGCTGCCATGAGAAACCCTAAGGTTTGAGCGCCACCGTGAAGAATTTTTGTAGCAAAAACGGGCACCAAAACTGAATAAGGCATACCCATAAAACTGAATAAGGCTAGTAATAATAAAATCGCTCGGATGGGTGGAAATCCAAAGGCATAGTTGAATCCCTCTTTTAATCGTTGCCAGACATTAGCCTGGTGAGGAGTGATTGTTCTCGGCTTGAGCTTCATCGCCAATAAGCCAGCAATGACGGCAATATAGCTGAGTCCATCAATCAGAAAACATACACCGGCTCCAACACTAGCAATCAGTAATCCTGCAATCGCCGGCCCGACTAATCTAGCTCCATTGAAAACTGAAGAATTGAGTGCGATCGCATTTCCCAAATTCTCTTTTTTATCAATGATTTCCATCACAAAAGCCTGACGAGCCGGGGAATCAATCGCATTGATTAACCCTTGAAATAGGCTCAAGAGAATAATATGCCAAATCGCAATGGTACCCGTCAGCGCTAAAAAAGCTAACGCTAAAGACTGAAGCATCGAAAGGGCTTGAGTACCTATTAAAATCCGGTGACGATTCCAGCGATCGACTAGAATCCCCCCAAACGGAGCAATCACAAAATTGAGAACTTGGCTGGAAAATCCAACAACGCCTAACAACAAGGCGGAGTCAGTCAATTGATAAACTAGCCAAACTGTCGCAATTTGAGTCATCCAAGTACCAATCAGAGAAATGGCTTGGCCTGCAAAAAAAAGACGGTAATTTCTCGACTCTAAGGCTCGCAGAATTGGCTTAAATTTTGATACACCAAAATTCATGAGTAAATGCCTATTTTTAACTCTAATAAGCCTATCCAATACAGGTAATGAGCATCTCTACTAAAAGCGAGATTGGCAATTAGTATTCTTAGAGATGTACTTCCTGAAAAAGAGAAGTTTAGGGATTTTATTTAGGGTACGTACTATTACTGTAACAATACTTAAAGATTTGAGGAATCCCCCGGTCGAGTGAGGCGCAATTTCTACCGGAGGGAAGCTGTCAGGAAAGATGAGCGATCGCACAATCCAAGCCTGTCTAACAATTCTCAAGCACAGCTAGCTCAAAAACAGCTCTCTTTCTCGCCCCTTCTCTTCTCAGTGCCCTCCGAGCCTCTGTGGTTCGTTAAAATTCAGCTTCCGCCGCAACCATCAACCAAGTAAGCCAACCACCTCACCCGTGCCCTCAATCACGCTACCAATGGTATAGGCCGCAACCTGCTGCGCCTCAAACCATCGACGGGTTTCCTCGGCCTGCTCTGGTGGTACCAGTACCACAAAACCAATGCCCATATTGAAAGTATTAAACATACTCTGTGCACTCACTTCACCCGCCTCAGCCAACCACTGAAAAATTGGTGGAATCACCCAACTATTAGGATCAAGCTGAACCGATTGATTAGCTCCCAGACAGCGTGGCAGGTTCTCTGGTAACCCTCCCCCCGTGATATGAGCCATCCCATGAATATTAATCCCGGCGCGACGAGCCTCCAAAATCGGCTTGACGTAAATCTGCGTAGGGCTTAACAACACTTCACCTAAACTTTGACCTGCAAGCCCTTCTGGGCGAATCTGCCACCTTTGGGCGCTATCCTCCACGCCTTCACCCGTAGCCTGTTCCAGGAGTTGCGTCATCACTGGAGACTCGTTGACGATTTTCCGTACCAAACTAAAGCCGTTACTGTGGACACCTTGACTCGCTAAACCAATTGCCACATCTCCCACCTGCACCTGGGAACCGTCCAACAATTGGCTCTTTTCCACAATTCCCACACAAAACCCCGCTAAGTCGTACTCTCCAGGTTGGTAGAAACCGGGCATTTCCGCTGTTTCTCCTCCCATCAACGCACATCCAGCCAGGCGACACCCTTGTGTAATGCCGGCAACCACTTGAGTGAGTTGTTCGGAATTGAGCTTGCCGGTTGCCAAATAATCCAAGAAAAATAGCGGTTCTGCCCCAGAGGTTAAAACATCATTGACGCACATCGCCACCAGGTCAATTCCGACTGTGTTATGACAGTTGAGGTCTTGGGCGATTTTGAGCTTTGTGCCAACGCCATCGGTGCCCGATACCAAGACCGGTTCCCGATACCCCACAGGTAGCTGAAAGTAACCACTAAAGCCACCCAGTCCACCCAACACTTCAGGTCGGTGCGTGCTTTGCACCAGGCTACGGATTCGTTCTACAAAATCTCGACCTGCCTCAACATCGACACCGGCTTCTCGATAATCCATCAGACAACAACAAGGTTTTGAGTTAGAGATGCAGGATGTATTTTACAGGTTGATTGGCAAGGTTGAACGTAGCGATCGCCAAAGAGATTGAGGTCACAGGTTGAAAGTCCTCAGAAATGTATGACCGTTTTATTCATAAAGCCGAAACATTTTATGTAAAGTTTTCATAAAATTTGCGAATTTTTCCGGAAACAGATAAAAACCGCAAATTCTTGCCAGACAAGAGTTTTAAGAAAAATGAGAATTTAAAGTTTTGATAAATCAGCCGATGAATACCGACGAACCCTGATCCCCAAACCCAAAACTTCATGTTAGTCTGTTGCAGTTCAAGGAAACAGAGCGAACGCGGAACGAGTACGAGTTAATGGGGAGATTGCCTTTTCACAAGCTTCACAACCAGAAGCACAAAATCTCGAATTCCAAATAGCTTTTGACAACGGACTTATGAATCAACGAATTTGGAGTGGCCTTAGTGCTACTCTCCTAATGACAACCCTGGGAACGGCAACAGCAGGTCAAGCTCAACAAGCGAGCCAGCTAGACCAAGCGTCAGAGAATAACTCACCCAAAACCCAGGTACGGCAGGTAACAGCGACAGCGACCCCTGCTTCAAAGCAACCACAAGTTCAGCCGGAAGAAGTGGTTAAGGTCGGGGAGAGGCACTCACCGATCGCGGCAGCAGTGGAACAAGCCGAAGTCATTGCAAAAATTCAAGCCTATGAATCAGGAGGGCGTAAGGTCGCGATCCTGTATGTCCGCGATATTCCTGTCCTGAGCTTCTGGGACTCTCGGCCTGGGACAAGTCAGAGATCCCAAGTGGGTGCAACCCCCGCAGCTCCAGCAAAGAGGGCTTCTCGCCAGTCCAGTTCACCCACGAGGGCAATGACCTCAGACGAACTGGAAGGGGCTAAGCAGTATACCGCATCATCGGATCGGTTCGAGATAGAAAATAACCCGGTTTGGCGGGCGACAGCCGTTGCGGCTAAATTGAATCAACTGTATCGAGACAACGTAGATGCGAAGGCGATCGCTGTGCGTTGGAATGATCCACACAAAGCCTTCAGCATTCAAGTGAATGGTCAAGAAGTTGTTCAAATCAACGACAACACATTCCTACCCGATACAACCAAAAACCTCGCTCAAGACGCTCTGCAAGCCACCAATCGCCTCCGACGGCTAATAGGGAATGCTCCACCCTTGCGAACAATTGCCGGGATGCCCCAAAAGCGTCGAGCCGCACAAGTTGCCTTTGCTCCGGTTCGATCAGCGATGAGTGGAATTGCCTCTTGGTATGGCCCTGGATTCCATGGTAATCGCAGTGCCAGTGGCGAAGTTTACAATCAAAATGCGATGACGGCTGCTCACCGCACCTTACCTTTTGGAACCAAGGTTGTAGTCACGAACCTCAACAACGGTCGTTCTGTGGTGGTGCGGATTAATGACCGTGGGCCGTTTATCAGGGGTCGAGTGATTGACCTTTCAGCGGCTGCTGCTAGAGCCTTAGGCGTCATGCAAACGGGCATTGCGCCAGTACAGGTACAGGTTCTGGGGGAGCAAAAAACAGTAGCATCTGACAGCTACTAATGGCACAGGGGCAAGCCTCCCCTGCTGGAGTGCTGTGAACTTAAGACCCAATTCCAAAGGTCAGAACGCCAGCCAACCCCTCTATTTTTGGATTTTTAGCTTTAGAATTTTTGAAGTGAAGCCCTCCGGCTCAAAGCGGGGGGCTTCCCTTGTTAGACCCATCGCTGACTGGCTGGAAGTCATCGAATTGCTAACATCAAGGTGATGCTCCTCCCATTGCTACCCTACGGGACGGCGTGGGGATTCCGGCGATTTCAGCTAAAATCCAAATTCTAGAATTTCATGCGCCTGTTTACGACAACAGCGGGATTGCTCTGCTACTTAGAACGTTACCGCAACGGTAAGGATGTTGGTCTTGTCCCGACCATGGGAGCCTTGCATAGGGGTCACTTTAGTTTAATTGAGCGGGCAAGACAGGAAAATGGCCTAGTCATTGTCAGCATTTTTGTGAATCCACTACAGTTTGGCCCAACTGAAGATTTACAGCGATACCCACGACAGTTGGAACAGGATCAACAACAGTGTGAACGGCTGGGAGTGGATGTAATTTTTGCCCCGACGGTGGTCGAATTTTACGGAAATCATCTGTCAAGCTCAGACATGGGTATCCAGGTGACTCAGGTCGTTCCACCTACCACGATGACTTCTGTATTATGTGGTCGCTCTCGCCAGGGACACTTTCAGGGAGTCGCGACAGTGGTGACAAAGCTGTTGAACCTCGTACAACCAGAGCGTGCTTATTTCGGTCAGAAGGATGCACAGCAACTAGCGATTATCCGGCGCATCGTAGCGGATTTAAATGGGTCAGTGGAAATTGTCGCTTGTCCCATTGTGCGGGAAGCATCTGGACTCGCTCTGAGTTCCCGCAATCAATATTTGTCCCCCTCGCAAAAAGCTCAAGCACCGCTCCTATTTCAAGCTTTGCAGCAAGCCCAGAAGGTGTTTAAATCGGGGGAGCGCGATGGCGTGAGTCTGATTGAGGCAGTGAAGTCAGAATTGGCTGGGGTGAGTGAACTGCAAGTGGAGTACGTTGAACTGGTTCATCCCAAAACGCTGACGCCGTTAGAGCAAGTGGAGGACTGTGGCTTATTGGCGATCGCAGCACGTCTAGGAACCACTCGTTTAATCGACAACATCCTGCTCTATAACCGTCAGCCCATTGTAGCCATTGACGGGCCGGCAGGGGCTGGGAAATCCACCGTTGCCCGCCGAGTGGCTCAGTCTTTAGGGCTGATGCATCTGGATACGGGTGCCATGTATCGTGCTGTAACTTGGCGGGTAATGGAAGCCGGAATTGATCTAGACAATGAATCAGCGATCGCCGAACTCGTCAGCCAGTCTCAAATTTATCTGACTAATGAGCAACAGGAAGAGCCAGCACTAACCCTCCAGGACTCCTTACCCTTGCGCTATCGCGTTTGGATTGATGGAGAGGATGTCACCCAAGCCATTCGTTCCCAGGAAGTCACGGGTAATGTATCTGCGATCGCGGCTCAACCAGCGGTGCGGCGGGAGTTAGTCAAACAACAGCAGCAGTGGGGTTGTCAGGGTGGCATTGTGGTCGAAGGTCGTGATATTGGCACCCACGTTTTTCCCGATGCCGAACTCAAAATTTTCTTAACCGCCTCTGTTCAAGAAAGGGCAAGGCGACGCCAACAAGACCTCAAAGACCAAGAACTGCCGATGGTGAGTTTAGAGCAGCTAGAACAGGATATTCAACAGCGTGACATCCGTGATAGCACTCGTGCTTTGGCACCCCTACGCAAGGCTACTGATGCCATTGAAGTCGTCACGGATGGTCTTAGTATCACAGAGGTTACCGAACGCATTGTCAGTCTTTACCGAAATCTCCAAGCCAGCCCCTTATCCCTAGAGGTGAGATCCATGGGATGACCATCAATAGAGGTGTGATGGCGAGGTGGCTGGACTTTCTTTCACAAAGAATCCGCACCCTGGTGGGTGCGGAATATTAATTTCCAGTCTTATAAGTATCTATCTCTAAAATCAGTCCCTGTTATGCAGTTGGGTCAGATTTTGTTCATCTAGAGAACTATAGCTGTCGCCATAAAGGTTAGGACAGCCCTAACGGCTGAAACGACGACTTAGCAGTAATAAACCTTCTGCCTTGTGCCTTGTGCCTTCTGCCTTTTGCTATAACTGTCCGAACTCTCCCGAAAAATAAAACCCGCTGGCTAGAGGACAGCGGGCAAGGCATGTGTTTAGTTAAATCATTTCATTTATAAACTGGGTAGACCGTTCAGCGATAGCGGGAAAATACTGAACTGTTAAACGAGATTTTGAACTCTATAGATCAAAATTCCGAGAAATCCCGGAGATAAATTCGGGGTTGTCGTTCCTAACGTTAAGATTTTTTGCGATTGTCTCTTGGACAAGTCTTCGGTCAAACCGAGTGCCAATCCTTAAGCAACAAGAAAGCCCAGCGAAAAAAGCTGGGCGGTAATGAAGGAACATGGTAGATGTCCCCTGAAAGTGAATACACTATTACTAGACTCTCCAGACTGAGGGGAGACTCACCCCCCTAATTGTTTGTCAAACCTAGGGCGGAGACATTATAAACCAGCACGGCACAAATAACCGAGCAGCTAAAGTCTGAGGAAGTAGCGGGAGTCAGACATTAGTGTTTCGGCGAATGAATCACTGGCAACGGTAACTGAACACTGTGGCGTGGATGAACAAAGCCCAAGACTTCTCTGCTATGCCAAGTCAGTGTAAGCCCGTCCATAATACCTTCAATCCACCCTTGTCGATTTTGAAACAGCCAAGGTTGTAAATCTCGTAGGGGCATTCTACACACGGATTCAGGAGACAAACTATTAAAAATTTCTAGGGGGACAATGAACCCCAGTGTTTTTCCTTGATGTGTTATTATTGCGGCTTCAATTCCTATCTGCCAGCGGCGTCGATAGGCACGGGCGCTGGTAGTCAGTTCGGCAAGAGAAACTTGGCGGCAAAGAATACTCATAGTGAGTTATTCCCTTTTCGTCATAGCCGCACCGGAAAAATTAAGGTTACATCTCCCGATTCCCCAGATTCATCAGTGGAGTTTGATTCAGAACTGTTTGCCGAGACACCAAAAAGATTTTTGTCTGGCAGCTAAGTACAATTGCATCTATTCAATAAAATTTGAGCAATATGTCAGTTTGTAGACCTGTTTAAAGTGTAGGGATTGGGGAAGCAATGAAGATATTGGTACTTGCCTGGGAATTTCCGCCCCGGATTGTTGGGGGAATTGCGCGCCATGTGGCGGAGTTATATCCAGAAATCGTTAAATTAGGGCATGAAGTCCACTTAATTACTGTGGAGTTCGGAGAAGCGCCGCTTTATGAAGTTGTGGATGGTGTTCATATCCATCGGGTACCCGTTGCTCCCAGTCATGACTTCTTTCACTGGATTGTGAATTTGAACGACAGCATGGGGCTTCATGGGGGCAAACTTCTTCTAGAAGAAGGGCCTTTTGATTTGATTCATGCCCATGATTGGCTAGTGGGAGATGCCGCGATCGCACTGAAGCATAACTTCAAAATTCCAATGGTGGCGACGATTCACGCCACAGAATTTGGTCGTTATAACGGTCTTTACAACGAAACCCACCATTACATTTGTGGCAAAGAAAAACTGCTTGCCTATGATGCTTGGCGGGTGATTGTCTGTACTGAATATATGCGGCGGGAAGTGGAACGCGCCTTAGATACGCCTTGGGACAAAATGGATGTGATTTATAACGGCGTCCGACCTGAAAAGAAACACCGTACTCCAGAATTTGACCACTGGAACTTCCGTCGCCGCTTTGCTGATGATGGAGAGAAAATATTCTACTATGTGGGTCGTATGACCTATGAAAAGGGCGTGTCTGTTCTTATCAGCGCTGCCCAAAAAGTCCTGTGGGAAATGGGGGGCTATGCCAAGGTTGTGATTATCGGTGGTGGTAATACCGACCACTTAAAGAAGCAAGCTTGGGATTTGGGGATTGGTCACAAATGCTATTTTACGGGTTTTATGTGCGACGCTGACCTGGATAAGTTCCAAACGATCGCAGATTGTGCAGTTTTCCCCAGTCTCTATGAACCCTTTGGTATTGTCGCTCTAGAAAGCTTTGCAGCCCGTGTCCCTGTGGTTGTTTCCGATACCGGGGGATTCCCAGAGGTGGTGCGACACACCAAGACTGGCATTGTCACCTACGCCAACAACCCCGACTCTCTGGCTTGGGGGATTTTGGAAGTGTTGAAAAACCCTGGCTATACTCAGTGGTTGATTGATAATGCTTATGAAGATTTAGAGCGACGTTTCAGTTGGTCTAAAATTGCCAAGCAAACTGAGGCAGTTTTTGAGCAAGTTGTGAGTGAGCGATCGCAAGTTGTCTGGCTCTAAGTTTTAATTCCTTCCCAGCACAACGGTTTTTTGTCTCTAATTCCGACTGCTGCCTGAAGAATTGCACGAGAAAAGATGAACCCAAATCCCTTTTCCCAGTATCGGTACCCCTGTAAACTCGATTGGGGACAGCGAGGTGCTATTCAGGCAGCAGAAAGAGGAGACATTATCGTTGTTGTTGATACCCTTAGCTTTTCCACAGCCGTTGCCTGTGCCGTGCATCAAGGTGGTGTGGTTTATCCCTGTGGAAAAACAGAGGATGCAGCCGCCTTTGCACGGCGCATCGGTGGTGAAGCTGCTGTGAATCGGAGAGATGTACCGCAAAAGGGACGCTTTTCCCTATCGCCTCTATCCTACTTGGGGCTAGAGTCGGGAACGAAGATTGTTCTTCCTTCTCCCAATGGGGCAACTTGTAGCCGCTTGTCTCGTGCAGTTCCTTACCTGTTCGCTGGGGCATTGGTGAATGCAAAAGCTGTTGCTAATGCAGTATCACAGGTTGTCAGTACTACTGATTTATCAGTGACAATCATCGCCTGTGGAGAACAGTGGTTAATGCCTTCTGAGGAAGGGCAATTGCGGGTAGCCATTGAGGATTATCTGGGTGCAGGGGCAATCTTATCGTATTTGGAGTATGAGAAGTCACCTGAAGCTCGTGTTTGTCAGGGTTCCTTCCAGTCTGTTCAAAACGATTTGGAGGAAATTATTTGGGATTGTGGAAGTGGGCGGGAATTGCGAGAGGCAGGATTTGAAGCTGATGTGCGGTACGCCTTGCAATTGAACTTGCTCGATTCTGTACCTGTGATGCGCGGTGAGTGTTTTGAAAGGTTTTCTGGAGAATTTTCTCGGATGTAGGGCTAATCTAATGACTGCTAGAGGAACCTCCTAATAAAGTCAGAGCTTTTAGTAAACTTTTTACTAAGCTGTAATCATAATAAGCATTGTGCCGCTCGTTGCAAGGATGCCTATGGAATCGGTGATATCAGAACATATCGAAATCACTCCTGACGTATGTGGGGGCAAGCCACGCATCGCTGGGCATCGGATTAAAGTGCAGGATATTGTAATCTGGCACGAACGGATGGGACTTTCACCGGATGAGATTGTATCTCAGTATCCGGGAATCACTTTAGCTGATGTGTACGCAGCTTTGGCTTATTATCACGATCATCTACAAGAAATCAGACAACAAATTCGAGAGGATGAAGCCTTTGCTAAAGAGTTGCAGGCTAAAACTCCTTCTCTAGTGCAGCAGAAATTAAGGAATCCAAATGTCGGGAACGATTCGATTCCACTTGGATGAAAATGTCAGTAATGCCATAGCCATTGGTTTACGAAGTCGTGGCATTGATGTAACGACTACCTCAGAAGAAGGACTGATTGCTGCACCGGATGAGGTACAACTGGAGTTTGCACTTTCTCAAGGTAGGGTAATTTTTACTCAGGATACAGACTTTCTGCGACTTCATGCAGATGGAGTTGCTCACAATGGTATTGTTTACTGTCAGCAGGGTACTCGGTCAATTGGCGAGATTGTGCGGAGTCTAATTCTCATCTGGGAGTTGCTTGAACCCGAAGAGATGGTTGGACATGTCGAATTTATTTAACTGGGGCGATCGCACCTTCAATCCGGTTGAAAATTGAACTTTTGGAGTGGTGGTGGTGGGATGCGATCGCATAGCCAAGATAGCTGTTTCAACTACCCGATGTGTTGTTGCCCTCTCCTTGTCGCCGTTCAAGCTCATCTTTTGGTAAGAACAACGTCTCCTCAATTTCCTGACGCACTTCGGGAGACACAAAACAATTCCCTCGGAGAGATTCGATCAAAAACCAAGTAGCTTCACTATATTGCCAGAATGGTTTTTTCTCTTGTTGGCTCCATTGCCTAGCATCAATCATAATAATGTTACGGTACTTAATTACTTCATGCAGGTTTTTCAGCCAAGTTAGACCTTCATCTTGCCACCACTTATTGTATTCTTGTATATCTCCATTGTACTGGGGTAAGCAATCTCGCAGTCTTTCAAGTGATTGTCTCAATTGAAGAGTAGGAGCTTTAGCACAAATTTTGTCAAAATAAGTTGCCAAATAAGCAGCTTCTTGAATATCCTGAATCAAAGTACTACCTTCATTCCTAAAATAGTAAATACCGTTAGCTCTGTCAAAACATCGCTCAAATATTCCGGTAATATCAAAATCAAATTCCATAGTCCCTTGAGGTCTAATCTCTGCACTCAAGTAATTAAAAAAACCACCAAACCCCTTAATTGCGCCCCTAAAAGCCTGACCGCTGTGTCCAATATTTCTAATATAATTAAAATAATGGGAACGTATTACCACTGGCTTATATAGATTTCCTACTTCAGTCTTAACTAAATAAGATTTCTTACTAATCCATTTTAAATAATCCTCTAATTTATTATTCCTGGAAGCATATTCCGCCAGTTCTTTTGTCATAGACATTAGAAGGAAATCTGTATACTCAGACTTCTGTAGCATCTCAAATACTAGTAAGAATACTTCGCGCCACCGAATCTTTGTAACATAGCTAGCTAAATGTTCTAATTCCTTTTCTACATATGGGTTATTTACAATTGCGATAGCAGTAAAATACTCTTGAAATGTTAGATGAGAAAAGGAGTAAATTTCTCGCGCTCGCTCTATCAGTAAGCCATGTTGGGTCTCAATCGATTTCAGCACCGCCTTACTATCTCGTTTCAATGCTTTTGGTTCACTTTGGACATCGGGTAAGGTTCGGAGATAGTTAGCTATGAGTTGCTGGATTTGGTCTTGTTCAAAGAAATAATCGCCCCGCTCAAACGTGATGAATGCAACCTGACTCAGCAACTCTTTCTTGTCTTCCAAAGATAAGTTTTGATAAGCCTCATCCCGTTTACTGTTTTTGGATTCATCCCATCGTTCGAGTAGAATACCTAATCCTTGTTCATACAGCTTATAGCGTTTAGAGGGGAAATCAGCTTTTTCTAGAAACACTAAGCAAATTAAATTGAGCAAAATGGGTGTTCCAGCCAGTTTTCTGATTTGCTGAGTTTCCGGCAGATACAACTTCTCAATAAACTGACCTGCCTTAATTAATCCCTTCTCCTTGGAATTCCGAGCAACCTTTACAAACCATTTTTCAGCAAAGGCTTCGATTTGCTCTTCGTCAAAATCCGCTACCTCAACATCGGTGAAGCTCAAACTGTATCGCTGGGTGGCTAACTGTGCAGCAATCCGACAAGTGATAACAAAGTGATTTCTGAAATACTTTCCAGTAAAATCGCAAACTTCTGTTAAGATTTTATCACCAATATCTGCTTTAACTTCATCCAAGCCATCTAGCAAAATAAAAAATTTGCCTTGATGCAGTAATTCTTCGACTTGCTGAGCCTGAACATCACAGATGCACAATTCTTGGGTGATGTAATTCAATAAGCTAAATTCACCTTTTCGCTTGGCATCTTTAGCAAAAACCTTCAGCTCTATGAAAATCGGTATGCGTTCTTTTTGAAACTCACCTCGAATACACTGAATTGCTAAAAACTTCAAAAACGTGGTTTTTCCTGACCCTGGTTTGCCCAGTACCATCAGCTTAGAGTACCTTGCCACTGCCTCTAGTCCTGGTACTTGTGGCTCACGCACGTTACCTAAACCCAAGCGGTCAAAATCATCTGTAGCTGGGTTGAAACCATGAAAGTCAGAAAGTTCTAAACGTCTGTTGCTGGGCAGCTTTTCCAGAACATTTACATCAATGTAAATGTGGTCTATACCAACCAGCAACTCAACATCCAAGATGCGTAGGCGTCCGCACTGCTCTTGTATCTTGTCATGGAAATAGGGATGCGATCGCACTTTCTCCACCAAAGCATCGAAGTCCAACTCATCCCCTTGGCTAACAGTGGTTTTGAGGTTTGCGATCGCCTCATCTCGTCCTAAGAAGTTCGGGTCTAGCTTTGGCAGGCAGGCTTGAGGTTCAGAAGTAAGGTCATCATCATCTAGTTGCAGGTTGAAAGCACTAAAAAGACAGTGAATAGATTTCTTATCAACCGTTTTTTCACCCTTAAATATTTTCCTAATCGTGCCAACGTCTAAACCACGTTCCTTATAAGGACTGGTCAGTTCGTTCATCTTTTCCTCGGTACACCTGGCTTCATGCTGGGTTTCCCACTCTCGTTTAGCAGCTTCGAGTTTTTTCGCGCCTTCGGGAGTGAGGACGTAACCGCGAGTACGTTTTTGCATCTGTAGAGGCATTGGTTGACGTAGCTTAACTTCCCGTTGCGGATAATTAGGCTGACTTCCGGGAAGATAAGGGCTTTTCCCTGATTTTAAGAAATCCAGCCCATTTTTGAAGTTGAGGTTGGCTAAAGCTTTTAGGGTTTGCCCTCACTGGCTTTGCCAAAGGATAGCAGAAAACTTTAAGTTCATGCTGTAACTGCTCGGACTTCGCTGGTTCAGCCTTGGTTAAACCTGCACACTGGACTCAGTTACTCAAGCGGAGACATTCACTGTGATACATCTCGATAACCAATACTTGGCACATTTTCCACCAGCGCTAGCACATTGCGAAAAATGCCTTGCTATTTCCAAGGCAATGCGTCGGAACCAGAAGCAGCAAATTTACTGCCCAGTTTGCCGAGTCGAATATGTTTTTGACGGCAATTTCAAAATTGAACCATTTCGCGCTTATTTCCGAAAGCGAGGTTTTTACATTGACATCGATAACTCCAGCGAACACATCAAGCATCTTGGACTGATAGCGAATCGTGTGCAGCAAGACAGTTTCGACTATCCACCTCTTAAAGGGTTATTTGAATCAATTAATAAGGCTCAAAAATTTATCCATTTCACTACCTTTGGCATCAACCAACAGATTCTCGGTGCTTTGAAGCTGGCAGCACAGCGAATCCAAGTGCGCGGTATAGTCTCTCTACCTCCAGATCAAGCTTGGTTGTTGCCTGAATTGGAGTGCTACAAGAACGAAGCGCCAGGACTCACAATCAAAACAGTTTGCGCTTCTAGTCGCAATTGGGAGGAATTGCCCCATCAAAAGCTTGTTGTGATTGATGGGTTATTGGCTTTCAAGGGTAGCGTTAATCTCACCCCTACAGCATGGCGAAAAGCAGCACGCGGCTATGACGAAGTAGAGGTTCTTACTGATGTGGAAAAGGTGATAAACCTGCATAACCGCTACTTTTCACCCATTTGGGCAAACTTAAGTGCATACGGCGACACGATCGCAATTGACGATCGCATCGATGACACTTCGGCTGCCTAAAGAAAACGCGCTCTGCTTGCAGCAGCGCTTCGCTATCGCTAAAAATTTACCAGCGAAGCGATCGCACAACATTCCGAAAACCTAAGCATGAGTTCCTGCATAACCCCCTAACAAATCTGGCAACCAACTAGGATGCAGCAACACCAAAACACCCCAAACCAGGAAAGCAACCCCAACCACAGGAACAATATCACGCCCTCGGTTCCACGTCCGCTCTAATGTCATCACCACAGTTAGCACAATCATCCAGCTAAAATGCCCCACCCCGACAGCAAACATCACCAGCATCAGCGCCCAACAACAGCCCAAACAGTACAAACCGTGACGAATCCCTAAATTCCAAGCACCTTGCCAGCCTCGCTGATAATGATGGGTGAGAAAACTAAACGGATGACGACAAGCGTTTAAACACTGTTCCTTCAGGGAACTGAACTGAAACCCACCCGCTAACACTAAGGTTGAACCGGCAATCATCCAGGGATGGTGATCCAGCCATAGCCAGTGATGCGCCAGCTTATGTAACCCCATATCTCCGGCAACAGCGAGGAGGGCAAACCCCGTCCACACCGATGCATAAGCTGCTAAAAATGTCAAGAGTGCTAACTGAGGCTGAGATTGTCCGCGACTGGCTTTGGCAAATAAGCGCACCATTGGTAGCGTACTCGGCAACATCATGGCGGCTGTCATCACCTGCCAAACAGCGACAAAGAGTAGCAGCTTGAGCAGTAGGGGTAAAGAATTGTGCTCAATCAGAGCATTGTAATGGAGCCAGTGTTCTTGTCCTGAGAGGACGGCAAGAAAAGTCAGCACCCAAGCTAGGAAAACAACCGCCCACAGGGGTACTAAGTCATGGTTAAGAGCGTTATTCAGAACCAGGAGTATGGATGATTGTTGTGCACCCGAAGGTTTTTCCAAAGCCGTATCCTTTATTCTTCAAAGCGGAATAAGCCTTGGATCGCATTACGACCGTTGTACTCCCAAGTCATGTCAAATTCTGGTAAATTTACCCGATGCATGGGCGCTTTAGCAATGTAGGCCGGTGAACCGGGAATGGTGCTGAAGATGCTATCAACGATCTTTGTGGGCTGTCCATCTGGCCCACGATAGGGTTCCATTTCACTTTCCAACACATCACCAATTTTGATGGTGCCTTTCCCTTGGTGAATGTTGTACTCAATTGGGGCAATTCGCACATCCAGTACATCGCTGATTAACTTGGCTACGTCTGCGATCGCGCCCCCAAGTTCCCCATTAAACACCTGTAACAACGCTTGTTGCTGTTCTGGCGTTCCTTTGGCATCCACATAAATGACAGCACGCCAATTCCCAGCAAAGACATTTCCAGGAATATAGACAATTTTCAGTAGGGTTAAACCAGAAACATCGATTCCCTGAACTTCTCCCCGTTCAACGTGGTAGGCGACAAAGCTGTCACAATAACCACCATCTGGATCATCTCCAATCCAGCAGGGACAGGGCGCACTGCAAGAGCAGGCTTCCAGAATTTGTCCTTCCAAGCTGTAAGTCGTAGCTGCGGTTGCCATAGGGGCTACTCCTGGGTAAGACACACCCATCGAGTCGATTCCTCAGAACAACCCTGTGGGTTTTGGTATAGAAATTATACGTGATTGTGATTTTCAGATGAGGCACCCTGAGCGATAGCTCACCCCGAAGGCATGAAAATTATTAATTTCATACAGAAAAATGCATCTACACCTGGCGTGAACATGGGTGTCGATTCAGAGGAAGATGGAAGATGTCACCTTCACAGATGACTCGATAACCATGGCGTGAAGCGAAGCTATGCCCGAAGAACTTATCGCACTCAATTCTGACTGCATTAACAATCTAGACTTGTCGCCAGCCCAAACGGTGATTGAAAAACTGCTCAATGACGGAGCGATCGCTTCTTTTGAACAGCAGTTGCGCTTTGACATCGACTATCCCCGCGATCCCACCGATCCGCGAGAACTCTCAGAAATTCCGGAGGTGCGGCTGTGGTTTATTCGCTTAGATGCTTGCTATCCCTGGATGCCGTTTTTGTTGGATTGGAAAGCGGGTGAACTCGCCCGCTACGTTGCCATGCTCGTGCCGCACCAATTTAACCGCACAGAAGGCATTCAGTACAATCCCGAAGCCTTAGAAATCTTCGTGATGCAAAAAATCTTTGTCCTCACTAACTGGCTAAAACAACAAGGGATTCCCGGTCAATCGCGATCGCAGTCCATGGCTAAACTCTTGGGTTATGAACTCGATAGTACCTTTTTTGACCTGATCGAGTAAGTAATCTGTAGGGGCAGGTCTTGTGCCTGCCCAAACTTTAACAGGTCTTGTACCTGTCCAAGCCCTAAGCAGAGCACCCACTAGCCACGCCAAATTTGTTTTAGCACGTCTTCCGGTTTGATATCCGCAATCTGTTGAGTTGGGGATTGAATGCTCATGCAGTTTTCACTTGGGGGTACCCGCTTTTTCGCCTCTGTCGAGCCAAATAGAGCGATCGTATAAGTGCCGACGGCTACAGCTAAATGCATGGGCGCACTATCGGTACAGATGATTAAATTAGCACCAGCAATCATGGCGGCTAATTTACCGATATCCCCTGGAGAGGTGATTTTCAAATCAGGAAAGGATTGCAGCATGGTAGCAGGCACTTGAGCGTCCTCAGTCCCTTTGAGCATCACAATCGGCAGATTCGGCTGTTTTTGTTGAATATCTGCCAGAATCTGTCGCCATTTTTCAACAGGGTAGAGTTGAGCCGTGCCTTTCTCTTGAGTCGGTTGGGTTGAACCGGCATCAATGAGAATATAGCCACTTTCGGCAATTCCCAGGCGTTGCTGTTCGCGTTCCGCCCATTCAATATCTGGTTTGGGAACACTGAGGGCTAGGTTTGGAGTAGGGGTGTTGATTTCCAACCCCTGTAGCATGTCATGGTAAATGTCAGCCGCATACTGCTCGGTTTTTAGGGGGACAGCATGGGTGAAAAACCACTTTCCAGCACTGGCTTCGTAGCCAATTCGGGTTGGAATACCAGACATCCACAGTAACAGCCCTATAGAACCCCGCGGCACTAGTGATAGGGCTACATCATACTCGCGATCGCGAATAATCCCCAACAAGTTACCGAAATCCGCCAGACCATTGCGGTCTTTAAAATCAAACGTCAAAACTTCATCAACAGACTTACAAACCCGATACGCCCCCTTTGCGCGTGGTTCCACAATGACATCAATCTCGGCTGTGGGATAGTAAGCTCGAAGGTCATCGAGGGTCGGAAAAAATAGAATTTGGTCGCCAATTCCCCCAGGGACAAGGGCTAATATTCTCATCTCAATTGATTGAGCTTATTGATCAGCTTAATTTTAAGGGAGTGGATACCTAAAAGAGGAAGATCGTGCATTTATTAATTCCAGCAGCAGGGATGGGCCGGCGGATGGGGATCGATGCCTGGGGCGGGCTTCGCCAACGTAATAAGCTTCTGTTGACCCTGATGGGTAAACGAATACTAGCTTGGACTCTCCTAGCCGCAGAGGCCGCAGATGATATTACCTGGATTGGTATTATAGGACAACCCGCTGACCAGTCTGACTTTCAGCAAATTCTGGGGGAGCTTTCCCTCTCAAAACCCGTGCAGTTGATTCAGGGAGGAGACACTCGCCAGGAATCAGTCTATAACGGCTTGCAGGCGTTGCCACCTGAGGCACAACGGGTATTGATTCACGATGGGGCTAGATGTTTAGCCACCCCCCAACTCCTGAATCGGTGTGCTGCCGTGCTGCTTGATTGTCCAGGTTTAATTGCGGCTGTACCCGTGAAGGACACGATTAAAGTCGTCGATCCAACAGGCGTGATTCAAGATACACCCGAACGCAAGAACCTATGGGCAGCCCAGACGCCTCAAGGATTTGACGTACAGTTGCTCAAGCAGTGCCATGACAAAGGGCGTACTTTGGGATGGGAAGTTACGGATGATGCGGCTTTGTTTGAACGGTGCAAGTTGCCCGTAAGAATTGTGGAAGGGGAGGAGACGAATCTCAAGGTGACGACTCCGGTGGATTTAGCGATCGCGGAATTTATTCTCCGCCAGCGATTAGGATTGTAATGAGCGAGGAGAGACAACAATGTTGAAAAAATTACACTACTTCTGGCAATTAAGTTATCAAAGAAGTCCTCAAGAAAATTTAAAAGCCTTAGGAAATAAGTTCAATACCAGACTGAATCCAAACCAGCCACAAGTGGGTGATAATCAGCGCATTGATGAAGCCAATGCAGTAATTCCTGATTTATGGAATCAACCCCCGTATCAAGAATTCATTGCCCACCAACTCCAAATTCATAAACAACCCATTGTGTTGCTGGGTAAGTTAGAAGAAATCAAGGTTTTAGCAGCTATTTTAACCAGTAAAAACCTTCACGTAAACACTTTAGAATGGGGTTGGCAATATCAGATAAATCTCAATGGCTTGCCAGAAGAATCACAGCTTGTTATTTGCCACATTCCCTTGAGTGAATACCAGTGGAACGTTATTCAGCAACTAAAAGAGAGATATGCCAATCGATTGACCAGTATTTATGAGCTGGTTTTGCCGTTTACTCTGCTCCCCATGGCTCAATCCTCCCTCGATTATTACGTGAAAAATTTAGCAGAAATTACCTCTTACTATCTAGGAGAGACTTATTTTAGACCGATTGATAAGTTAAATGATGTCTTCCCTTTAGCCGAAAAGAGGGTGATCGAGTTCGGCCCTTTAGAGGGATGCCTGACAGCTGGACTAGTAAAACTAGGCGTTAAGAGTTTAACTTGTATAGAAGCTAGAGCGGAAAATGCTATCAAAACATTAATTGCTTGCCACGCATTTAGTTGGGAGAATGTCAAGTTGGTAATGGATGATTTTCATAACGTCAATCATCTCAAATACGGAACTTACGATTTAGTTTTTGCTCATGGTGTATACTACCACAGTTTAGCTCCTTTTCTGTTTTTAGAAAATTTATGCTCCTTGTCTGAAAACATTTTCATCGGCGGCTTTTGTGCCACAGATTCTTTGCCAGAAGGAGATTACGAAATACTAGAGTACTGTGGCGAGCAATATCGGGCCAAAATTCATAAAGAAGTAGATTACTTCACATCGGGTGTTAACCCAATCGGTTACTTTTTTCATAAAGATGATTTGATGAAATTTTTTAAGGAGCGGAACTATAAGGTAATTGTCATTTCTGATGAAGATGCGGAAATTGCGGCGGGCAATTATTTACGATTTTTGGCTTGTAAAAAATGAAGCTTTCCTTAAGTGTGAGAAGGCAAAAGGTAGGAGGCAGGAGGCAGAAGGAAAGTAACTTTTCAAGTGCATAGTTATTTCCGCCACGCTGCACTAAGCCATATTCAATGCTCAAAGCGATCGCCTTGTGATTTGTTCCTTTACCCGTGAAAAATCTCATGAAAATTCACCAACGCCATCCTTGGCCTCTCACCGTGGAAGAGGCGATCGCCATTCAAAATCAACTGCAACCGGAGGTGATTACCGAAGACCAGTTGGGAGACGTGCAGTATGTGGCGGGGGTGGATGTTGGGTTTGAGCAGGATTATGCCATCTCACGGGCGGCGGTGGCGGTGTTAAGTTTTCCGGACTTGCAGTTGGTGGAACAGGCGATCGCACGACGCTCTACGACTTTTCCCTATGTTCCGGGGTTCCTCTCCTTCCGGGAAGTGCCGGTTGTGATTGATGCTCTGGAACAAGTCACCACGATACCCGATTTAATCTTGTGTGATGGTCAGGGCATTGCTCATCCTCGCCGCTTTGGTTTGGCCTGTCATTTGGGGGTACTGACAGACATGCCGACGATTGGGGTTGCTAAGTCCTTGTTGATTGGCAAGCATGAGGAGTTGCCAGTGGAGAAAGGGAGTTGGCAACCATTGCGGTACAAGGGAGGGATTGTTGGGGCGGTTGTGCGATCGCGCACGGGTGTAAAACCTCTTTATGTCTCCCCCGGTTATCGCATCAGCTTACCGACTGCAATTGATTATGTACTACGCTGCCTGACCAAATATCGGTTGCCAGAAACAACCCGTTGGGCAGATAAACTGGCATCAAATAGGTAGCAAAGCGAGTACCTTCGCTGGTTATGAAATGGTGTTGCACATTCAAATATCGGCGCAAATGTATAACACACATAAACTCCATAACTAGCTAGAAATTAGCCTCAACCTTCAGTAACCTTAGCAAATCCCGTAAAGACAAAATGCTCTCTACGATTTCCCTTGTTGCTATCAAGCCACTCCACACAGTAATGCCCTTCTTCAGAGCTGAAATCGAGAATTGCGTACTTACCTGGCTCGATATCTATACAGCTTTCTTTAGGCAAATCTGCTGCTTGTTCAGTTGAAGGCTTGAGGACGGTTTTTTTGGTAATCTCTAAGACATATTTCTTTTTAGCAATAGCAGGCTGTCCAATTAAACCCACCTTAATCGCCTCAGCCATTTCTTCTGCATCAAATATTGCCATATCCTTCGCTGAGTCACAGAAGCAGCACTCAATTAGAATAGCTGGCATACTGGTATTCTTCAGTACCAAATAGTTGGCACTCTTTACACCCCGATTGAGAAATCCCAGTTTGGTAATTTCATTCAGGACTGAGGTCGCGATCGCTTTACTCGCATTGCTGAGTGCAAAGATCTCTGTACCGCGTGCCTTGCCGTTAAAAGAATTAAAGTGAAGCGAAATAAAAAGATTAACCTTTTCTTGATTCGCTTTATTAGCCCGTTTCTTCAGAGAATCAGTCTCGTTGATAGCACTACTGGGTTTACACTCGACAACAGTATGACCTGCATCTTTCAGCTTTTGTATCAGCTTCGTGCCAACAGCCATCGTTAGTTGATCTTCAGTTTTACCACTAGCAAGACCCGGAGCGCCGGTATCGGGTCTGCAATTGTGTCCGATATCAATGCCAAATTTCATAGTTCACCTGTCATTTAATTTTGGATTTTGGATTTTCCGGATATATAAATCCGGGAGTTTGCAGATGCACCGACAGTATAAATAGCCCTAAAAAATGCCAAAAATCATGCAAATAGTTTTAGCAGGAATGACTTGAAACGGGCAAGTCATTTTCTTCTACATCTGTAGCTTGATTGCTTGTCGTTGATGTAACAATTGTTGCCAATTGATTGAGCTGTTCATCAACTTGAGCGCAAAAATTTCCTACTGTCTTTTGCAAGGCTGTAAGTTTAAGTTCATTAGCCTCAAAGGGAGAAATACTACTCTCTTCATTGAGGATAGGTTGGAAGCGAAAATACTTGTTCTTCCAAAGGATGTTCTTAGCGATGTAATTACTTGTCTCAGTAGAACCATCGAAAAGGATATCGATGAGAGGTACGCCCCTTAATGGACTCGCCCATTCAATACCCCATCCTCTCGCCTGTTTGATGTCGATCCCTCTTTGAATTGGCTGTCCACTGCCGAAGGAAGCTACTACAATATCCTTGATATCAACCCAGGTGTTGCATGGCTCAGGAATCCATTTTTCTTGATTAGCTGGAGGGGTGAGGTTCCAGTTCAGACGTTCCGCGATCGCACACAGTACCGGATCGTTAGCAATTACACCGCCATCAATTAAGGGAATGCTTTCACTAGCAGGTATTTCCAAACCCATTGCCTTGGTAAATTGGAGAAAATGCTCATTCTTCATTTCATGAGCAGGAAAGGCAACGGGTGCCGCCGATGAAGAACGGCAAATCTCCCATACAGGTATTTTTCCAAGTAGGGGTTCGGTATTCTTGAACACCACAGCTTGTCGATTATAGGCGTCATAACTTGTAATTAGGGTCGGTTTAGGCAAGTCTTCAAATAAAATCTCTTCCCCAAACACCTTCTTCAGAACATCCTCTAACCCTTTGCCGTCATACATCGGCTGAGTAAATCCAGTCGTAATTCGTCCCCAAAGACTTCTAATCGCGCTCCGAAACCACCCTTTGTTCCACCATTTGTCTGGGAATATCTCCTTCCCATCTTGTATAAACAAATTTTTGATTTCGGTCGCACTAATTCCCTTAGCGATACCACAAGCGATGATGCTGCCTGCGGAGGTTCCTGCAATCAGATCGAAGTAATCTCTGAGTCGCGCATTGGGGTTGTTTTCATGTTTTTGTATCCTTTGTTCCAAGCACTCTAGCAAGATTGCAGAGGTTAGACCCCGGATGCCACCGCCATCAATAGAAAGGATGCGGTAAGGTTTATTAATTTTCATGATGTCTTTCTCCAAGATTGATTCTTAAAAAGTCAGTCATTAATATTGCTACAAAACTCTAGTTCCTCATCAGGATAAAATGTCTCAAAATTAATTAAGAATGATGAAGGCTATAAAACCTAAAGTTTTGTCTTGCCTCATCCTGTTCCACAGGCTTTTAGGTTGTTCATAAACCCAAGTTAATCCAGCGATACTCGGATTGAGAGTCGGAAAAAGTTATAAAAATGTCAGAGCCAATGTCAGAAGAATGTCATAATACCCAAACGCAATATGGGTGACGGGTAGGTTTGCGTAATTGGCAAAGAACAGGGTGAAGAATACTACAGTCACAAAAAAATAACCTTTTCTGATGAAATCACTGCCTCCTAACACAGGAGGCTTAAGCTTTTGGGAACCAATGACGGTTGAAGACGCACTTTTAATTGTTGAGAAAGTTTTAGAACAAGAACGCTTAAACAAAGTTCAAGAAATTGTATTTAGGCAAGCTTGGGAAGGACGGTCATATCAGGAGATTGCAGAAAGCTCTAGTTATGACCTTGGTTACATTAGGGATGCTGGCTCTAAACTATGGCAGCTACTCTCACGCGCCTTTGGGGAAAAGGTATCAAAAAATAATCTTCAGTCTGTCTTGAAGCGGTATTCACGCACCGTGTTGGTCAGCGAATCCCAGCAGGTTCAAAGCGTTGCTTCCCATCCAATCACGACCTTGAAGTCAAGTACTAACCAGTATCAAGACTGGGGTGATGCGGTGGATGTATCCGTTTTCTACGATCGCATTGAAGACCTTGCTACCCTAAAACGCTGGATTGTCGAGGAACGCTGCCGAGTCGTGACACTGTTTGGCATGGGGGGAATGGGTAAAACCGCTCTATCTGTCAAGCTAGCTCAACAAATTCAGGGGGAATTTAAGGACCTGATTTGGCGATCGCTACTGCACGCCCCATCTCTTGAAGACCTACTAGGCGACCTGATCGAATTTCTGTCTCAGCAGCAGGTCACAGATTTGCCAAAAACGTTAGACGAGAAATGCAAACTTACACCAGGTGAATTTACAAAATGCCGACCTGAGCAAATCTGTTTTTGCTGAAACCTTCGGGAGTATTTTATCGGTAGCTTATAGCCCGGATGGAAAACGCTTAGCGATCGCAGGTGAAAGCGGCGGAATTCGGATATGGCAAGTGGGGGATATGAAGCCACTCATAACCTGTCAGGGTCATACGCGCTGCCCACTGGGTTCTTTCACTGGCTTTCAGTCCAATTGCTTACCCTGGGAGACAAGGGGGGATTTTAGCGAGTGGAAGTTGCGATCGCACCGTTAAACTCTGGGATGTGGCTAGCGGTCAATGTCTGAAAACCTTGCAGGACTATCCTAACTGGGTACTATCGGTAGCCTTTAGCCCGGATGGTCAAATCTTAGCCACTAGTAGCGATCGCACCGTCAAACTGTGGGATGTCCGCGAGGGGAGGTGCCTCCAAACCTTGCAGGAACATACCAACTGGGTTTGGTCAGTAGCGTTTAGTCCCGATGGCAAAACCTTAGCTTGTGGCAGTGGCGATCGCAAAATCTGGCTGTGGGATGTCACTAGCGGGAAGTGCCTGAACATTTTGCAAGGACATACCAATGCGGTTTGGTCAGTGCATTGGAGTCCTGATGGTCAACTTCTCGCCAGTGGCAGTGATGATCATACGGTACGGTTGTGGGATGTGACTCGTGGGGAGTGCCTGAACATTTTGCAGGGACATACCAATGGAGTGTGGTCAGTTGCCTTTAGTCGCGATGGTCAACGTCTCGCCAGTGGCAGTGATGACCATACACTAAGGTTGTGGGATGTCCATGAGGGTCGGTGCCTGAAAACGTTGCAGGGTCATAGCCACGGAGTCGGGTCAGTTACGTTTAGTCCTGAAGGGGAGTCCGTAGCTAGTGGGAGTCAAGATGAAACCATTAAGCTGTGGGATGTCAAGACGGGTGAGTGTCAAAACACTTTAAAAAGTGAGAGACTCTACGAGGGAATGAACATCACTGGCATTAAGGGTTTAACACAGGTACAGAAAACTACGCTGAAAGCTTTAGGGGCAGTTGAATTAGATGATTTGCTGATGCGTTAGAGATATTACGATTTAAAGAAGCTCTCAAATCGTTCATGAACAGGTCGATAAAATCGACCGTAATATTCTGCATCACTACTAAATGTGCTAACTCTCCTTGGGTGGCTAATTGCCACTTGCGACATACTTCTGCATCAGGTTTGTGCAAAACTACAGTGGTAGAGAAGTCGTTGAGCATCGCAGAGTAGTCTATTTTCCCTAAACAGTTGTAGAGATAATGAGCGTTATTGACACAGGCTTTAACCTCTTCCCTGAAATGCTCGCCTCTAGTAGCGATCGCATACCAGAGAAACAGGGGAGCCAATCCATTACGACTGCCCATAATGGTTGTATCTTTACTGCCGATGTACTCAATGTCTTGCTCTATCTTCCTGACGTACTCTCGGCGTGTTAGTACCACTCCACAGGGAATGGGAGAACCAATAAACTTGTGACCACTGACGGCAATACTACCAATGGGTTTCTGAAAGCTAATCTTGGGTGCGTCTTCGATGAAGGGCAGTAGTAACCCTCCCAAGGCTCCATCGCAGTGAATGTGAAATTTATCAATGTTGAGTTGTTCGAGTAAATCAAGTACTCGGTCGATTCGATCTGTTGCACCTTTGAGCGTTGTTCCCAGGTTGATATTAATGATGGCGGGGTGGTGGCGATTTTGTCTTAAGCTCAACTCTAGGTGTTCATAGTTGAGTTCACCGTTATCCTGAGACTCGACGATGACATGCGGTATCCGAAACAGCCTCGATGCTTTGGCAATGGAGTAGTGAGTATCCCTGGAACTGTAAACAATCCCATCCGGGTAGAGTTCCCGCCCCAAAAAAATGCCGTACAAATTGCCTTCTGTACCACAGGAATTGACATATCCCCAGTGATCGTCTAGTTCGTACAACTGAGCAAACCATTTCAGACAAGCTTGTTCAAACTCCCTCGAATCAATGCCGTAGTTGCTAGCCACATAGGGGTCGCCTAAGTTATTGAGAGTGTACTGGAGAAACGGAAGCAGTGGAAAGTCCTAAAGCTCATCAATGCCCCGATTTGAACTACTGTGTTGGAGCCATTAGGGAAACACCAGAGGGGTAAGCTCCGAGCTAACGATAATCTACCGACGGGTTAACTTGATTGGAATACATGAGCGTTGACGAAGCACTCCTTTTCTTAGACTCTATCCTTCCCCAGCATCTCAACGATGTTCAAGAGTTAGTCTTTCGGCAAAGTTGGGAAGGACGCTCTTATCCAGAGGTGGCTAAGAGTGCTGGTTATGATGCTGAGTACATCAAGTTGATTGGGTACCAGTTATGGAAGCTCCTGAGTCAGGTGCTGGGAGAAAAGGTTACAAAGAATAATCTGCAATCAGTCCTGCGGCGAAAGGCACAACAGGTGCAAGTAGTCGTGGCACCATCAAACAGTACTTCTGCTGATCAGGGTAGAAATACTCAAGCGCCTCAAAATGAAGCGATTCCTCCTTTGATTACTGCTGAGGTGGCTACAGCTAATCGGTGTCAAGATTGGGGAGAGGCGATCGATGTCTCCGTTTTCTATGGACGCACAAAAGAACTCACCACACTACAGCAGTGGATTGTGAGCGATTCCCTTCGGGATAGCTACGCTTCACGCTGCCGCTTAGTTATGGTATTGGGGATGGGTGGCATGGGTAAAACTGCCTTATCCATCAAGATAGCTGAACGCATCCAGGAGCAATTTGATTTTGTCATCTGGCGCAGTCTCCGCAATGCTCCACCCATTCTTGATCTCCTGGCTGATCTGATCCAATTTCTCTCCCAACAAAAGGAAACGGCTTTACCGGAAACGGTATACGGCAGAGTTTTGCGGCTGCTTGAATATTTACGAGCATCTCGCTGTTTGCTCGTTCTGGATAATGCTGAATCAATTTTACGAGAAGGCGATGCCTGCGGCGGGCTACGCCAACGCACAGGGGGATATCGAGAAGGATATGAGGATTATGGTCAACTGTTCAAAACTGTGGCGGAAACACTTCATAAAAGTACTCTCATTTTAACCAGTCGGGAAAAATTGAAAGAACTAGCCCTAAAGGAGGGCGAAACACTACCTGTTCGTTCATTACAGTTAACGGGTTTATCCCCAATAGAAGGACAGAAAATTTTTGGAGCGAAGGGTTCTTTTTCAGGTTCAGAATCCGAATGGGAAATACTGATTGAACACTATGCTGGCAATCCCTTAGCCTTAAAAAGGCTAGCTCCAACCATTCGAGATTTATTTGAGGGTAGTGTTTCTAGTTTTTTAGATTTATTAAATCAAGATATATTAGTTTTTGATGATATTCGCAATCTCTTAGACCAACAGTTCAATCGCCTATCCGCTCCCGAAAAAGAGCTGATGTATTGGATTGCTATCAATCGAGAACCAGTTTCTTTCTTACAATTACAACAAGATTTAGCCAAAAAAATATCGCCAACTGAACTCCTAGAAACACTAACTTCTCTTGTAAGGCGCTCTCTAATCGAAAAGGCTGCGCCTACATCTAGTGAAAAAAACTCAGACGGCTTCACCCAGCAACCCGTCGTCATGCAATACATGATAGACCAGTTCATTGAACAAGTTTGCCACGAGATAATTACCGCCCAAATAACCCTTTTTAAGAGCCATGCCTTGCTAAAAGCTCAAGCGAAAGACTACGTGAGAGACACGCAAGTTCGCCTTATCCTAAAACCCCTTGCCGAGCGGCTAATCTCTACTTTTGAAAACAACCAAGTTCTAGAAGATAAACTCAATCTAATTCTCGCATCTGTGCGAGAAAAGCGAACACGAGAAACGGGTTATGTCGCTGGGAATGTAATTAATCTCCTGCGGCAGATGCAGATAGATTTAAGTGGTTGGGATTTTTCTAGTTTGACAGTTTGGCAAGCTTACGTGCAAGATGCAACTCTATCTGGTGTAAATTTTGCTGGTGCTATGGAGGGACACGACAGCATGGTGGTCTCAGTGATGTTCAGTCCTGATGGCACGAGGCTGATAAGTGGCAGTCACGACCAAACAGTGAGGTTGTGGGAGGTTAGTACTGGTGAATGGCTGAAAGTTCTCCAGGGACACGACAATTGGGTTTGGTCAGTTGCCTTCAGTCCGGATGGTCACAGCATAGCCAGTGCCAGCCAAGATGAGACGATTAAGCTTTGGGATGCAAAGACAGGTGATTGCCTAAAAACGCTACCAGTCCCCAAACCCTACGAAGGCATGAACATTACAGGCGTTACAGGTTTGACGGATGCCCAGAAAGCGACGCTGAAAGCACTAGGGGCAGTGGATGATTGAGATAGGCCAGCAATGGCAAAAAGACTTGCACATAGTTTCAGGAGGGATGGCCTGAAGGCTTGATGAATCACCCCTTCAGTGATCTCATCCCAGTGTATTCCTGGGAATCCATATTACGTTCCGTGCCATACAATGGTCAACTCGTGCTTAGCTAGCCAGAATCGTAATGGGAATTCTAAAGTTATCAGTTGGAGTTCTTATTAGAAGGTTCAAAATTCAGGGCTATGTGTGAATTAACTTTAGAGTGGCTCCAAGCTGGTCAGCTCAGACGAGAAACAATTCGTCACCCACAGCTTAGTAAGTCTCCGGGAACGGTTCGGATTGGTCGTAATCCAGAGGAGTGCGACATCATTTTGACTGACCCCACTGTCTCAGGGTTGCATGTTGAGATTTTTTTTAATCCTTCATCCCAAACCTTTTGCCTGCGGAACCTCCGTCATACGAATCCCCCAGTTGTAGATGACAGGCAAATTGTCGCCGCGGAGGTACCTTTAAGGCAGGGTAGCATCATTGCGTTGGGACAACTCGAACTCAAAGTCGTTGAGATTTCTCTTGAGAAACCTAACAACGGGATTCCGCCAACCATTCTACTTCCGCCCCAACCTCCAGCAGCCGCCAATCAACCTGCACCGGGTACTGTCTCCTATGGTTTGGAGTGCCCCAAATGCCATCGAGTTTCTCCTTATGAACGATTGGAGTGGGGGTGTCAATGGTGTGGCACCTCTTTGGCAGCAGCGACTAGTGTTTTAATGTCGCCCAATAGTAATTAGGGATAGGAAAGATGAATTCTGCCCCTTTGCGAATTCAGTTGAGTTGGGATAACCCCGCCACCGGAGAGAGGCGAGAACCGACGCTGGGTATTCCAATTGCACTGGGGCGCGACTTCAATGCCATGCCTGCCCAAATTCAAGGGCGTCCTGTCTCTCGGATGGTTCTCAATAGTCTTGAGGTTTCTCGCTTCCATGTGCTGATTGATACAGACAGTGGCGCGTTAGTTGTCATCGACCAAAACAGCCGCAATGGTACTTTTGTCAATGGTCAGCGTGTTGCTACAAATGGGCGCACGTTGTTGGCTAATGGCGATTCGTTACAAATTGGGCCTTACCAAATTACGATCGCCTTTGGTGCGAGGATACAATTGTCTGCCCCTTCCAGGAATTCACAGATTGTCTTTAACCCGAATACCGGGTTGCCCGATCCGAGTCCACCCCCAGCGATCCCGGTGGTAACTACTACTCGTAATTTTCCTCCACCCCTGTTTCAGGCATTGGAAGTGGCTGTACAAGACCTTCATGCTACAGGATTACCGGTGGAAGAAGTGGATTATGCAACCGTGGGAGCGGGGTTGGGTAGCTTTGTTTGGGCGGATTTATTGAGAATTTCCGGGGTGAAGAGTTCTCAGATTGCGGCTTTGGGGATTGCTCCACAGCCCTATAGTCGGTATAAGCAGCTTTGTCTCAATTCCCAAATTCCCCTGCATGAGCGATTAAGGTCTAATTCGGATTCTTGTCCTGATAATATTTGGGGTTGGCCTAGTTATGCTGTGCGGGAGGCATGGCACAATGCGGTGCGGGGGCATTGGGGGACAGCATTCGGCTATTTGTGGCAGGTGTTTGCTGAGCCAACGTTTGCCCAAACCTACACGCCTCGCGCCCAGAATGTGTTTGCTTCCCTGGATCGGGAGGTGCAGCGGATTGGTTGGGAGCAAATGTTTCGTTATGGAAGCGTTCGGGCGATTCGTAAGACTACAGATGGACGTTATGCGATCGCCTATTCCCGAACCACCACAGGATACCGTAACCATGCCTTCTTAGTGGCTCGTTTCGTTCACTTAGCAACAGGCTATCCGGCGATTAAGTTTCTCCCGGATTTGCAAGCCTATCGGGAGAAAACCCAAGATTTTAAGTCAGTAGTGAATGCTTACGAACTTCATGACCACGTTTATCAATATTTGGAAGAATATGGCGGTACGGTGATGATTCGCGGTCGTGGGATTGTGGCATCGCGGATTGTACAGCGAGTGTATGAAGCAAGGCTACGCAACTCGAATATTCGGTTAGTGCATTTAATGCGATCGCCCAAACCCCAAGGCAACAAATTTGGCACCTCCCAACGACGGGTAGAACACCACTACGAATTTCAACCCTTCAACTGGCCCAAAGCTTGCTGGAGTGGGGAACTGCGGGAGATGCTAGAAAAAGCTGACCCCAATGAGCGACAACGCTTACTCGCCGATTGGGGGGGTACAACAACGGCTCTTCGCCACGATTGGCAGTGGATTGTCGAGCAAGGGTTAAAGTTAGGCTGGTACAAAATTGAGTTTGGAGAAGTCGAACGGGTTGAACGCGAGTCTAGTAGGATTATCAGTTACATTCAGGAGAAGGACTTTAAAGGACAAATACGTCTAGAAGCCGACTTTATTATTGATGCCACAGGACTGGATGCCAAGGTAACCGCCAGTCCTCTCCTCAACGACCTGATCACGCATTACAACTTACCGCTTAATCCTTTGGGGCGTCTAAGTGTGAGTAATGATTTTGAATTGGTAGAAATGCGTGTGTCACAGGGTCGGATGTATGCGGCGGGTGCAATTACATTAGGTGGCTCTTATGCGGCTGTGGATAGCTTTTTGGGCTTACAGTATGCGGCACTCAGGGCAGTAGATGCGATGACCACCAACAAAGCATCAGGAATCCGTCGTTTGAATGGACTTAATTCCTTATTCCAATGGGGAAAATGGGTCGCTAACCAATCCCCCTAAACCAAAAAGGATGAAGTATGAATTGTCAAGTCTAGGAAGGATCAAAAATTTTCATCCTTAATCCTTAATCCTTCAGCCTTGAGTTATGACTCCTACTCTATTCGGTCGCTGGCAAACTCGCTTATTACTACTGGCTACAGTAGGCGTCTTGATCACATTGCCCTTTTCTTTGGGCATTATCGGTTCTGGCGCTAGTTCGGAATTCTTCTGGATACTTGGATATGTAGCACTGTTTGGTTTACTGTGGGACGTTCTTTATAACTACCTCCAGAAGTTTCGTTGGGATCGGGATTGGCCGGGTGCGTTTCAACTACTGGCTGGAATTTGGGAAAGTATTTTTATTGCTGCTGTGGTGAAGCTATTTGGCTTGCCTAATGTACCGCGAGAATTACCGCTCAATGGGTTTATTTTTCACTACAGCTTAGTGTGGCTGGGAGTTTACATTACCTCTCAGGCACTGATGCGGATTGTGTTTCCCCGGTGGCGTTTCAAAGGTGGGCAATGGCTATAATCTGGCAGGCACAATTAAACCGCTAAATATTTTAAAATCTTCCTAATTAGAATTATTCGGGCTGCGGACTCTCTTCTTCAAAAACCTATGGCTATTCTCTTACAGTGTATTGAATGTGGCGGAACCGTTAGCTCTAAAGCTTCCCAATGTCCGCGTTGCTCAACCAAGTATCCATTTGGGGTTAAGTGTACGGTTTGTTGTAAATTTTTCAAACGCTCAGAAGCCCTTAAATTTGTCAGAGATTACGGTGAAACTGAGCAGCCAAATATTGTTCGATTTTTTCATCATGCTTGTTATAAGCAAGTGAGTCAAGTCCGAATTGGAAGGTCAAGAACAAGTTGTCCAGTCTGCAAACACGGGATTGAATTTGATACAAGCAGTTCTGTGAATTGTCCTAATTGTGGACATCATATTTTGACAAAGTTAGAAAAACCTTCATTTGCGTCTTGCTGTTACTGTGACTTCCCATTAAACACAAGATTAGAGGTTGCTATCAAAGAAGTACCTCGTCAATTTTTAGAGGGTTGGGTTACAGAAACCCTCTATGCTCACAAGATTTGTTACACTCCAGAGAGACAAGAAGAAGAGAAACGAGAGCAGAAAAAAGAACAAATTAATCAAATTATTAATAAAAAGAGACAAACAAAGAATTTTCGCATAAGGCAATCAAGGAACAATCAAGAAACCCTAGCTGTATCAATCATTTTAGCTATTTTAATGGGCATCCTTGTTGGGAGCTCAGGAGGCGTTATATCACATTACATTCTTGGATTTGGTTCTACCTGGAAAAGTGCAGCTTTGTGGGGATTTTGTAGTGTTTCTATTTTAACTATAGTTACTGTTTGGATTGCTCGATTATTGGATTAATTGAGAAATTATAGTCTTGCTATCACTGGGCATATATCTGTAATCGGTACTATAGCACTCCTCAATCATTTATGAGATAAAAACATTCTCCTCTTAACTCTCTCTGTGTTCTCTGTGCCTGTGTGGTTTATTAAAACTTCTCACAAATCAAATAGGATTGCTATATAGCGGTTCTGACTTGGATGGAATACAGCAATCATGTAGGGGCACGACATGTCGTGCCCTCACTCTATATACACAAAATTGAGAATTGCTATAAAAATGGCCTACAGTAATCTAATCTAACGCTTGAGTATTTTTGCAGGCATTTTAGTTTGTTTAGTTCCTTGATTGATGGGATAAAACTTAAATTTACTGATGGCCGTACTAGCTAATTTAACTACATTGGGAGCTGAATCGCGCAATGCCTGTTTGAGATAGGGTATCACGGACTCACTCTTAATCTTTCCGAGAGCTTCAACAGCAGACTGACGCACAGACGGTTCTGGAGAGCGGCTTAATTTTCCTAATAGATGGATTGCTCTTTGAACTTCTGGTTTCTGGCTTTGGATAGCCGCAATGTTACCTAATGATGATGCAACTAATTCTCGAATACGGCTATCGGAATGATTAACGTACTCAGTTAGTTTGGGAATATAAGCAACTTGACTTGATTTTCCCATTGCTATTATTTTTTCAGTGATATCTTGCGCTTTTTGGCTGGTAGTTGGGTTGACACTTTGAGCCGTATCCTCAGAATCTGTTAGAGGAGTAATCACAGAAATGAGTTCTCTTAGTGCTTGATCGATTTCCTGTTGAATTTCCTGATTGGACTGGGCACGAAGCTCCTCTTCGAGTTCAATATTTTCGGGGAAAATACTAAAGGGAGAGGTTTCTATCTGTGTTGGTTGTGTTTCCTGGATGGACAACTCGACAATATCTTGTTCTGGCTCAACAACCGCTGAAGAAGTACTCTCAATAGAGGTTTCTATCTGTGTTGGTTGTGTTTCCTGGATGGACAACTCGACAATATCTTGTTCTGGCTCAACAACCGCTGAAGAAGTACTCTCAACAAAAGTGTCTATTGGGGTTGGTTGTGTTTCCTGGATGGACAGCTCGACAATATCTTGTTCTGGCTCAACAACCGTTGAAGCAGTACTCTCAACATCAGTTTCTATTGGGGTTGGTTGCGTTTCCTGGATGGACAACTCGACAATATCTTGTTCTGGCTCAACAAACGCTGGAGAAGTACTCTCAACAAAAGTGTCTATTGGGGTTAGTTGCGTTTCCTCACTCCAGGGATCTGAAATTTCTTGTCCTAGTTCAGAATTTTCTGAAGAAGTACTAACCGCAGGAATTTCTAGGGGAGTGGGTTGTATTTCCGGAGTCAATGGCGCTACAACCTCTTGTTCTACCTGCTCATCGCCTTGTAAATTACTAACAAAAGAGGTTTCTACGGATGGGATTTCCGGAATGGGCGGCTCTAGAACAGGGAAATTTAGATTGTCTTCTGAATCAATAAGAGTATTCTCTGTAGATTGCTCTAAGAGTTGATTTTTATCATTTTCTTTTAATGAATTAATTGTATTTTGCAGTTTAGCAGGGTAGATTTCTTCTAATTCATCAGTCTTTTGGATTGTCTGATTTTGGTCATTTTCTGGCTGAAAGTTGATTGTTTCCTGTAAACGAGCCTCAAACTGTTGCTTTAATTCCTCAGTCGCCTGTTTTAATTGCACCTGATAGTTAATTTGCATAGACTCGATAATTTCAAGAATTCGAGACTCATGCCTATCTTCTAATTCTTGCAATCTTTTGCGAAACCGTTGCTTCTGCTTTTCGATTTTTTCTTGCAGGAACCAGTAGGTTAAGCCGACTCCGACGAGTGCTATAATTGACAGTATTAGAGATGCTTCCATAAGTAGCTCCTGAGTTTAGCGATGATTGAGTGATATTATCTTACGACATGCGATCGCTCTGACTCAAAGTTTTGTATTTCCAACTGACTTCATCAATAAGTACTATGCCTAAAAGTTCTCCCAATAGTACTTCTCGTGTCTGTAGGCTTCTCGCAGTTGTTCTACGGCTGCGACAGAGAATATCGTCTTAATGACGGCGACTAATTTTCCCCAAGCTAGGAAGTGAGATTCTGTAGCGGCGTGATGGAAGTGATGCTGGTAAAATTGTGTCCAAAATGTCGGTGCCTGTAGGCTTTTCCATTGCTTTCGCCAACGCTTGCGCCAGCGAACGAAGTCTTGATCGGTGGGTGCCTCGACTCCTAAAATTGGGGGAAAGTCGGCATAACTGACAAACTTACTTACACCCTTGCCCAGTACATAGACGACATGCCGCCAGCAGTCGATGCGATAAATCTCGTCTGGTTTTAGATTTAACAGCGTAGAAGCAGTCTCTTCTGTCACGAATCGCGCCAGTGGGTGCAGGATGGGTGACTTATGATTGATTTTTGATTCCCTGAGGACGGGCGTTTTCGCCTTCGGTGTTGATACCATGGAAGATGCTTCCCATTTAATGAAGTGAATGCTTCCCATTGAGTGGGGCTTTGTGGTGATCGCTCTTGAGTTTGCGAGACTGGGAGGGCGATCGCTTTTAAATTCAGACTATCTATTTAATGATATAATCTTATCGTCTGTCAATATATTTATGGGCTTAGTGAGGTTGCGGATTCGAGAGTTTGCAGATGAAAAAGGATGGACTCTCAAAGAAGTATCTGACCGCTCTGGGCTAGTCTACAGTACGGTAAGGCACTATGCCCGATCTCCGGGAATGGCAATGATAGACTATACTGCCATCTACAAGTTGGCACGGACGTTTGATGTGATGATTGAGGACTTGGTTGAGATTTTGCAGGAGTAGACTCAGCAAGGGCGGGCAAGATGTCCACCCCTATTACTTTAGATTGTCATTCTGCTGATATGCTTTTAGCCACTTCTTCAAAGGTGCCTTAGAACTAAGCTTCTTCTGCATATCTTCCAGAGACGTGTAAGGGCGATTATCCGCAATCCGTTTAGCAGAGGTTTTGCCAATTCCAGAAATTAAAGTAAGGTCAGAGTTTTCATCATTAACAAACTCTAAGAAGTCTTTTTTAGGAACTGAAGGCTCATCTGGAGTCTTTCCTACTCTCTGATTGTGCCTTGACTGCAAAATAGCTTGTTCAACAGTTTCCTCTGCCTCTGGTTGCTTTGCTGCAATAAGAAATACCCAAATCTTCGGAACCTCAGCCGCCTCAGCCGCTTTATAGATTGGCAGTCCAGTTAGTAACTGATACTGGTCTTCTTCCTCAGTAAGGCAAACTAAAGGAAGAGCAAAGTTAATTCCCTTCTTTCCCAAACCTTCAGCAATATTATTAATCTCAGCTTCTGGAAGCTCCGAACTTGCTTCAGGGAGATTGATTTGATTCAGATAGAGAAGATAGGGTCTAGTTTCAATCTCATCGTATAATTCAGCCATATTATTTAGTTTTCTTACTTTCAATTACTTGAATTTCTTTCAACAATTCTTCGGTAATTTCTGAGAACATATTCCCGATCTCACTAGGAACTTGGTTATTTTGCTTAGAATACACCGATACGGGTTGGCGAGAGGATAAAGCCATTCCTACATGGGTGAAACGCTTGACATCCGAAAAGACTTTAATATCAGGAAACGTGTTTTCTACGAGTTTTTTGATTCTTTTGTGAAGGACAAGTTTAGCATCTGTCATCATCGGTACGATACCAAGAATATTACCTCCCTTTTGGTTTGTCTGTTCTTGAATTAATTTTGACCTTCTTAGTGGCTCAAATATTCCATAAATGGAAAGGTATTCCATCTGAGATGGAATTAACAAATATTGAGCAGCATACAGTCCGTTATCGCTAATGACATCTTTAGTAGGAGGTGTATCAATGATGACAAAATCGTACTGACCTGTCAGACATTTAAGCCCCCAGTCCAGTCTTTTCCTTGGATGAGTACTAATCAGTAATTCCTGAACTTTAGTTCTATAACTGCTAGGTATTACGTCGAGTGTACCCTGGTTATTCAAATAGTTGTTAAACGAACTGGAGTGTATGTACTTGTTCGCCTTAAAATCTTTTCCAGCCGATTCTATCAAAAAATCTATCAGTTCGGGTCTATTACCAAAAGAATGTAAAACCTGCTCAATTTCTTCTAAATCATTAGCCTGCTCAATTAGATCAGCTTTGTTAACTCCTAACAATAGACTGGTATTGGCTGAATCATCCAGGTCAACAACTAAAACCCGTTTACCCTTTTTTGCGAGTTCATAGGCAAGATTCACGACTAAAGTAGTTTTACCAACGCCTCCCTTGGCTGCATGAATCGCAATTGTACGCATTTGGGAAGGAGGTGGCGGCGGTGGTGGTGGATTTTCAATCCATTTAAGAATTATGTCTGCTTGTTCAGAGGCATCGATTGCGCGGAGAAGTTCCTCCATTCTGTCAAGGGCACGAAAAGTCTCTTTCTCAGAGAATGTATGATTGTGTGCCCAGTTGTTGCGGGTAGTGCGTAGTTGTCTAACCAAGGCACGTTCATCAGGACTGAGAGTTCTTCGGAAGACATCATTCCATTGATCCCACATCACTAACAGCAGAGCAGAAACATCCTGCCGCAAAATTTCTGTAACAGTGCGCTTCAGATTCGGATCTTTCGGTACACTGGGCGTTGCCTCCATAATCAGCGATCGCCATAAACTGAACACATTTCTCGCTCTATGAAGGGATACAAACCCTGATGTAGAAGCCCTAATGCTCTGCCGACTAGTTCGTGGTTACTTGTCATCGTGAGATTGTAGATTAAACAAAAATAGTGCAGCGCCTCATACGACTAACCCGAACGAGGGGAGTCATGAATACTCGTTCACTAGTCTGGCTCAAGATAATCTCAACATCCACCTCGGCAAGCCAGATGAACAGTTGTGTTCGGTACATTTAAAACTCTTGTAGGATGAGCCGGAAAGCCCCTCCGCCCAGTGCAAATTAAAAGCACGACAGCTTCGCCTCAGCAGCGATGAACCTGGGCTGGGCAAAGAAGTGCCGAACACCGGACACTTTGCCAGTGCTAGCAGAGTCTTAATACAAAGACTTTCCCTAGAGGTTTTGCTAATTTAAAGAAGAACTAGAATAATCTTTCAATTTAGCATCTCCCAAATGGAAATACACCATATCTTTACAAAATCATCACAAAATCATCCTGAGTCCCGGCATTACCAAAGGAATATTGGTAAGTAAAGGGCTGAGAAATACGAAATGTACTCAGCTGCGCTGAAAGTTGCAGGAAAAGGATGAACGCCAAATTGTTGAGTCTCAGTATCGTGCCGATGTTGCTAATGGGATCGGGTCAAGTCCTAGCAAGTGTTAGGTCTAATCATCTCGAAAATTGGCACTTATCTAGACTAAGTCAGAAAATTGATCAGGCTAGACTGGGTACTCAACAGCCACCACCATTTTACCTAGCAGGGAAAGACGATAAAAAAAAGGAGTGTCAGTGGCTGGGTTTATGTGATGGTAAAGATAAAAAGAAATAAAGGGGCATCTTTTTTTCTGCATCGAGCTAGCTTGGACTTAACAAGACAGGCACGCTCAAATCTATTGAAGAAGGAAGATGACTACTCATGGGACTCGATCTACCGAGATTTTATAGAGCCTGTAATCCCAGCAAACCCCTCGTCATGGGGAAGAGTGAAGACCGACAGTACTATATTGATTTTTCCTCAGTCCGAGGCAAAAAAATCATTGAGTCACTGAAGCGAACGATTACCCTAATTTCGCCAGATGAGCCAACCTGTCAATTATTTACAGGACATATTGGTTGTGGAAAATCCACAGAATTGCTCAAACTAAAAGCCGAGTTAGAGCAAGAAGGGTTCCTGGTGGTTTATTTTGAGTCGTCTCAAGACTTAGACATGGCTGACGTGGATGTGACAGATATTTTGCTGAGCATCGCCGGTCAGGTGAGTGAAAGTCTGGAGCAAATTAAAATTAAACTCAAACCCGGTTACTTTGCCAATTTGTTTACAGAAATTGCCGATTTCTTGCAAACCCCGATTGACTTTGAAACCGAGGCCGAGTTATCCATTGGAATTGGCAAAATTACAGCCAAAACCAAAGAAAGTCCCAAACTGCGACGGCGCTTGAGGGAATATTTGGAACCTCGCACAGCGGGGATTTTACAATCCATTAACAACGAACTTCTCGATCGCGCCACAACCGAACTGAAGCGACGGGGACAAGCGGGATTAGTCGTGATTGTAGACAACCTCGATCGCCTGGATATTCGCACCCTCCCCTCCGGACGCACACAACCGGAGTATCTTTTTGTGGATCGGGGGGAACAGTTGCGAAAACTCAATTGTCATGTGGTTTATACGATTCCCCTGTCGTTGAACTTCTCCAATGATTGCGAAACCCTGAAAAATCGTTTAGGGGGTGGCATCCCTCCCACAATCTTGCCGATGGTGCCGGTGCAACGGCGGGATGGCACAGAATGTGAAGAGGGTATGGCGCTTTTACGGCAGATGGTGATGGTGAGAGCCTTCCCCAACGAGTCAACGGAAAAACAGCTACAGTTGATCACATCCGTGTTTGATACTCACCATACACTAGACCGCTTGTGCCGTATTAGTGGGGGTCATGTGCGGAACTTAATGGGGTTGCTGTTTGGTTGCCTCAGACATGAAAATCCACCGATCTCGCGTGAGTGTTTGGAGAGCGTGATTCGAGAAAGCCGCGATTACTTAACCTCATCTATTGATGAGAATGAGTGGAAGTTGCTGTTTCAGGTGGTGCAAAATCAAACCGTCCGGGGAGATACAGAATACACAACCCTGTTGCGTAGCATGTTTGTATTTGAATACCGCGACAAGGATGGAACGTGGTTTGGACTCAATCCGGCTTTAGCAGAGACGCAGCAATTTAAATTATGGTTGAAACACAACGACCATCAGAGGTTGCGGTATACAACGAACGCTCCTTAACAGCGCTCGATCGCGCGATCGCATTTTCCGAAGGCGAATTTTCCCTGGTGTTAGTGCGCTGTAACTATAAGCGCCTGCGAGAGCGCATCCTGCGTCAACTGCAAGAACTTTCCGAGAACCGCTACGAGATTCGTCAGTTAGAACTCCCGACATCAGTAACAACGCTTTACACCACAATCCAAGTTTATAGTCACGGCGGACTAGAGACGGGACAAAAAGCAGGGGGACAAGGGAATCCGAAAGACACACAAGCGGAATCACTCCCCCCCTCTCCCACTCCCCCCGCCCTCTTCATCCTGGGACTAGAGTCTGTAGACGCGCTTGAAGACTTACTCACTTCTACCAATCAAGTGCGAGATGAGTTTCGCAAACGACTTCCTTTTCCTTTAATCTTGTGGGTGAATGATGAGGTGCTGCAAAAACTGGTACGGTTTGCCCCGGATTTTGCCAGTTGGGCTGCCACGCCGATTAAGTTTGAAATTGCCACCAGCGAGTTAATTGATTTCCTGCGCCAAAAGGCAAATTCCCTGTTCAAAACCGTGTTACATGGGGGTTCGGGTCGATATGCACCTTGGCGGATTTGTACACATCATTCCTTCCTGAATCTAGCCACCGATTGCCGATCGCGCCTCGAACTCGATTCTGCCCTCAAAGATTTGCAATGTCGCGGACAAGTAATCGAACCCGAATTACAAGCGGGTTTAGAATTCGTCCTGGGACAATATGATTATGCCAGCGACCTGATTGATTCTGCGAGCGCTCGTTACCAAAAAAGCTTGCGGTTTTGGCGTGCCAGCCATCATTTAGAACGGCAGGGAGTCCTGTTGTTTCATCTGGGCTTATGTTATTGCCGCCAGGGTGACTTGCATCGGACGCAACGACACCGCAACTTAGAAGAAGCATGGCCTTATCTTCAGCAATGTGTGGAGGCGTTTGAGCAGGCCAAACGTTCCGATTTAGTGGCTCAGTTTATCACTCAACTGGCGGAGGTGCTTGAACGCCTAGAAGCTTGGGATGTGCTCAAACAGGTGGCGCACAAGTCTCTGAAATTACATCAAACTTATGGTTCCAAGGCACAACTGGCTCAGGATTACGGCTTTCTGGCGCAGGTAGCAATCCGGCAGTCGCAGTGGGCCCAAGCGAACAACTATGCTCAACAAGCCATCTCCATTTTGGCCGAAGTCAGTGCTCCGCCGAGTCAGAATCAGGGCTTACACCGATTCTTACTCGCCCAGTTATATTTATTATTTTTGGTGCAAGCGCTGCGCCAACTGGGTCAACTGGAGGAAGCAGGGCGGCACCTGGAAGTCGCCAGTGTGGGACTGCAACAGGCGATCACAGCCAGTGAGCATCACTACGAACCCCAGCGTTACCTGCACTTACTCGAAGGACTGCGTCACCTTTATTTTGAGCAAGGTCGATACTTAGAAGCCTTTCAGGTTAAGCAAGAACAACGGGCGGTTGAGCAGTTGTATGGCTTTAGAGCCTTTATTGGTGCGGCTCGTCTCCAGCCCCGCAGACCTTTAACAAACCCCACCTTGGCACCTGTCGAGCAACAAGAGATTGTGGCTCAGGAAATTGAAGCATCTGGGCGCAAGCACGATGTGCAACGCTTAATTGAACGGATGACGCGATCAGACCAGAAATTGACCGTGATTCATGGTCAATCTGGGGTGGGGAAGAGTTCAATTGTGATGGCAGGGTTAATCCCAGCGTTGAAACACCGCTCATTGGGCGATCGCATGGCATTGCCGATAGTCCCCCCCTATTACACCGATTGGATCGGGGAACTGAGAAACGCTTTGGCTCAAGCGCTTTATGACTTTGACAACAATGCCGTTGAGCAACCGATTAACTTGCGCTTAAAACCCCGTCAAGATGCTCAACAAACCATCCAAACCATCCTCGAAAAGTTACGACAAAACGCCGAACATAACTTATTAACAATTCTGATCTTCGATCAATTTGAAGAATTTTTCTTTGTTTCTACTATCTTCCAGCGCTTCCTGTTTTATGATTTCTTAAATGCTTGTCTCAATATTCCTTTTGTGAAAGTTATTCTTTCCCTTCGGGAAGATTACCTGCATTATTTATTAGAAATTGAACAAGTCAACGAACTAGAAGTTATTAATAATAACATTCTAGACCGATCCATTCGTTATCCTTTAGGAAACTTTTCTTTAGAAGATGCCCGTGCCGTCATCCAAAGTTTAACAGAGCGGGCTCATTTTTATTTAGAATCCTCGCTCATTGATGAATTAGTGCAGGATTTAGCAGACGGATTGGGTGCCGTTCGTCCCATTGAGTTACAAGTGGTCGGTGCACAACTGCAAGAGGAGAACATTACCACCCTGGAGCGGTATCGACAATCGGGTCCGAAGCAAAGGCTGGTTGAGCGATTTTTAGAAAAAGCGATTCAAGATTGTGGGCCGGAAAATGAATATGCGGCCTGGCTGGTGCTGCACTTACTCACCGATGAAAATGACAATCGTCCGCTGAAAACCCGTGCTGAATTAGCCGCCGAATCAGCTATTGAATCTGAACAACTTGATTTAATTTTAGAAATTTTAGAGAAATCGGGTTTAGTTTTTTTGTTGCCCGAAGTTCCAGCTAACCGCTATCAACTAATACATGATTATTTAGTCGAATTTATCCGCCAAAAGAAGCAATTAAGAATCCAAAATGAATTAGAGGAACTCCGCCAAAAAGACAAACTCAGTCAAAGTGAGATTGAACAACTGCGCGCCGAACTCAGAGAAAAAGAACTGCGAGGCAAACTCGCACAAGCCACAGCCAAACAGCGGAAAACTGAGGAACAACTCAATCAAGTCCTGAAAAAAAGTCTGCGAGAAGCACGTTACGTTGGCCTCGCGCTTTTCACGATTACAATCATTGCCCTAGGATTGGGGTTACGCGCCGTAATTGGCGAAACGAATGCCCAGCTCAATGCGTTGAGTGCTTCCTCAGAAGCACTCGTAGCCACGAACCGACCGTTTGATGCCTTGCTCAAAAGTATCCGCGCCGGTCGAGATTTGAAACGGTCTTTAGGGGCAACGGCGGAAACTCGGACACGAGTGATTACGGCTCTACAGCAGACAGTGTATGGGGTGAGAGAGTACAACCGCTTGGAGGGGCATACCGATTGGGTGAGTAGCGTGAGTTGGAGTCCTGACGGTCAACTCCTGGTTTCAGGCAGTAAGGATACCACGCTCAAACTGTGGCAAGCAGATGGCACCTTCGTGAAAAACTTACCGGGTCATCAGGCTGGGGTGTATAGCGTCAGTTTTAGCCCAAATGGTAAGCTAATCGCCTCTGCCAGTGAAGATACAACCGTCAAGTTGTGGCGGAGTGACGGTGTCCTACTCAACACCTTGAACGGTCATACCGCTCCCGTCTCGATGGTGAGTTTTAGCCCCGACAACACCATCATGGCTTCTGCCAGTTGGGACGGCACGGTGAAACTCTGGAACACGAATGGTGTGTTGCTGAAAACCCTAACCGGACATACGGATCGGGTGATGGGGGTGAGTTTCAGCCCGGATGGTCAGCTAATTGCCTCTGCGAGTAAAGATCAGACTATCACCCTCTGGCGTCGGGATGGCACTTTCCTCAAAAGCTGGAAGGCTCATGATGCCGCCGTGATGAGTGTCAGTTTTAGTCCAGATAGCCAGGTGCTAGCGAGTTCGAGTGCCGACAGAACCGTTAGACTCTGGCGTCGTGACGGTGTTCGGATGCAAACCTTGAGGGGACATAATAATTGGGTGGTCAATGTCACGTTCAGCCGCGATGGTCAGATGTTGGCGAGTGCCAGTGCGGATAACACGGTTAAACTCTGGCGTCGGGACGGCACCTTGATAGAAACCCTGAAAGGGCATGGGAATTTGGTTCAAGGAGTGAGCTTCAGTCCCCAGGGTCAGACTCTGGCGAGTGCCAGTGCCGACAATACTATTAAACTGTGGTACATCAAGAGCCGCTCACTTAAAACCCTCAAGGGTCATAGCGATAGCGTCAATCATGTGAGTTGGACGCCCGACGGCAAGACAATTGCCACAGCCAGTGACGATAAAACGGTAAAACTTTGGCATCAAGATGGTCGATTACTCGTCAGTTTTCAGGCGCATCAGGATACCGTCAATCATGTGAGTTGGACGCCCGACGGCAAGACTCTGGCTACAGCCAGTGACGACAAAACGGTGAAGCTTTGGAAAGCGGATGGCACGTTGCTGAACACCTTAGTCGGGCATGAGGAGGCGGTGACGAGTGTAAGTTTTAGTCCCGACGGTGAGTTCATTGCCTCTAGTAGTGCTGATAATACGGTGAAGCTTTGGAAAGCGGATGGCTCTTTTCAGCAAACGTTAACCGGTCATGATAGTGACGTGAGGGGCGTGAGTTTCAGTCCTGATGGGAAGTTAATCGCTTCTGCTAGCGAAGACAAAACCGTGAAACTATGGCAGCGCAATGACGGTAAGTTGCTGACGACGTTGAAGGGACATAATGATGCTGTCAATTGGGTGAGTTTTAGTCCTGATGGGAAGTTGATGGCTTCGGCGAGTAGTGATGGAACCGTCAACCTCTGGAAGTGGGACAGTTGGAGTCGTAAGGAACAGCCAATCCTGTCCTTGAAGGGACATAATGGTGCCGTTAATGGGGTAAGTTTCAGCCCCGATGGGAAGTTAATTGCTTCCGCCAGTGAAGATAGAAAGGTGAATCTTTGGAGTCGGGACGGCAATTTGATTAAGACGTTGCAGGGTCACAGCGCTGAGGTTTATGGGGTGAGTTTTAGTCCAGATGGCAGGTGGTTAGCTTCGGCTAGTGCAGATACAAGTGTAATTCTGTGGAATTTGGATTTGGAGGATTTGCTCCAGCAGGGTTGTACTTGGCTGCATGATTATCTGAAGAATCCCAACCGTCTCCGTATTAGCGATGCGATTAGCGTAGGAGTGCCGGATAGTGTTGACGCGGCGGGGTTAGGAACTTCAGCAATTTCTGGGGACTCTCGTGGTTTGTGTGAGGGGATTCAAGGGGTTTCTAGTGAATTTCTGCCAAAACCTTGAGGTATAGCAGAAGGCAAAAGGCAGAAGGCAGAAGGCAAAAGGCCAAGTGTTGGAAATGGCGGATGTCGGTGTGACGGATATCATGCTTGCGATCGCACGTTCAGTCAGTGAAAGTCTGGAAGCGATTCAAATTAACCTGAAACCTGGAACTTTGTGAATCTGTTTCGCGAGATTGGCGAGATTTTGCAAACGCCTGTGGAAATCAGCGATGTGGAGTTTTCTGTCTGCATTGCCAAGATTACGTCTAGGACTAAAGATAGCCACATGTTTTTAAAATTTAATCAAGTACCCTCTTTTCTTACCTAAGGTAAGCGTCTATCCTGTGCAACCCACTGCTCAAAGAGCTTTGCGCCCACTGCATACCGCTCATCATCTAACTGCCGAATTACACCAGTGCCTGCAAGCACCTCAAGCGTATCTTCCACTTCTCCAAAACTTAGCTGAACTTGTGATGCTAAAGTTTCACCGCTTCCCTGCCTTTGTTTAACCAGTGCTAGATAAACTGCTTGCTCCTTTTCACTGAAGCCATAACTCTTTGTCTTGCCGTCCCACAAAGCTGAAAAATCTTTATCGTGCTGCTGCCTAATCAGGTGACGGATTAAATCCTTGGGAGAGCGAGATTTGTCCAGACGGCGATTATCAAAGATAGCGTTGAGCATCTGTTGGGTTAAGTAGGGATGACACCCTGCCCACACTATAACTGCATTCACTACCTGTTCAGTAAGCTGAATTTGCTCATTCTCACAACGACGGGCAATCAGTGTCCGTATTTCTGATTCAGTTAATAGGCTTAACCACTCGACTTTAGCAATATTCAACAATGGGGAACCCGTGCGCTGCTGGTAATTTTTTAAGTCACGATAACCAGATAATACCAGCCCCAAAAAGGGGCTGATGGCAGTGTCCATATCCTTTAACCATCGCAGATAACTCCAAGCATGATTCGCCCAATCTTGGCTGATGATAAATTCTGCTCCATCGAACAGGAAGCAAACTCCTTCAAATTCATGCTTCTGTAGTTGCTTGATAATTGCTAGTAAATCTTGGCGAAAGTCTTCTTGAACTAAGCAACGTTCCTGGTTTGGATTTGTGACGTTGAGTTTGATTCCAAAGATTCCAACTTCTGCTCCTGATAATTGCCTCAAGAATCGGCGGTAGGTTTGTCGCCAATTCGATTCTGAGCTGGGTTCTTGTTGAGGGTTAGCAATTGCTTCCCGCAATCGGGCAATTAGAAGATAGAGAAAGTTCTCCAGGCTTTTAGGTTGCTCTCGTTGGAAGTCAAACAAAATGGGAAATGCTCGAAAAGACTTTTGGCTTCCAGTGTCTAGAAAATGTAATCGGACACCATTGAGAGCGCTAGTTTTGCCCATACGACTTCCACCCAAAATAACCCGCACCTCAAAGGGCGATCGCTGAATTTCTGAAAGTAAATCGCAGCGTCCGAAGAAGTAGAGGGGGTCGGTGATTGCTAGTCTAAAGTTATCAAAGGGGCGAGTTCTTATTTGAGCTGCCATTGGTGAATCTCCTCCGGTTTCATTTGCATCCGTAGCCAGCGTGACATCAGCAGTACTTGAATTCGGTAACTATCATCATCCTCTAACTCTTCTCGTGCCACTAATCCCACTGCTTCTAACCACAGAAGGGCGTCTGTACATTCGCTCTCACTGAAATAATCACTAAGTCGCTCTAGTAAGGTTTCCTCTTTTATTCCCTCTCCTGACTCTTCATTGCAGGTAAGAAGCTGTAAGAGCGCCATCGCTGAGGCAAAGTTACGCTTTTGTAGATCAGCCCAAATGTTCTGCTCAAAGTAGTCTTTTAAAATACCAGAATGCTTAAATGGTCTATTGAGATAGCGCTTTGCTGATGATAGGGTAATCAATTCACCTTTGTCGCTCTTCTCTTTATCCACTTTTTTACACAACAAACTTGCCAACTGTCGAGCAATAAAGGGATGTCCGCCACTCTCTCGATGGATCGCTACCAAGGATTCCTCGTCAAATGCCACGCCCATCAGTTTTCCGATTTCAGTGAGCATTTCTGTTGTCTCTTCTTGGGAGAAAGGAGAAACGAAAACTTCTTTAAAAAAGCTAAATACTGGATTAGTTGGTACACCTACTTGAGACCATTGATTAATACGGTTGAAGTCAGGATGTACATCAGCAATTAGAAGAGAGAGCATCTGCTGTATCTGACTCAGTTCCCGCAGCACGCCGAAGAAAGCATTAAATTCCTCTACCCGTTCTCGTGGATCTACCTCAGTAGGAAGAATTCTTTCTATCTCATCTAAAAATAAGAGGATAGGTTGCTGATATCCAGCTTCTATCAGAAGCTTATCAAAGTCACGCACCTTTCTGGCAAAATCAGTAGTTAAATCTGCCGCAGGGCGATCGCGCTCAAAAGATTCAAAACTGATTACTGAGCTAGGAGTACGCTTCTTAAGTAACTTTGAAAGTTCTTCGAGAATTTGATTAAATAGTTCAGCACCATAATGCAGTTTACCACCATAACGTTGCAGGTCAATGTGAACGACTGGGTGCTGCCGCATTGCGAAACCCAACTGGAGTAACAAAGAAGTCTTCCCAGATTTACGCAGTCCAAATAGCCCAATCCCCTGGATGCGACGGAGGTCTTCTTCCAAGCTATGCATTAGGTTTCCTCGTCCAAAGAAGCAAAGGGTATCACCAATTGCATTGCGGTCATCAAACAGATCGGCACCAGGCAGATAACGCTCGCTATACTGGGCAAGCAACCCGATTGAGGTAGCTTCATCCGTCAATGCTTGTTCTACTGCTGCAAAAGGAATCGGGATAAGGACAAAATGATCACGCGCTCGCACTTGAGCCATTTGGAGCCGAGTTGAAGTATCTGGTGGATTACGGTAGAGAAGAATACTAACTTTGTACTGGCTATTTCCAGCCAACTGTGCCGAGTATTGAATCAACTCAGTCACATTTTGATCAACTGGCTGCTCAGCAAACATCACTGGCAATGGCGTGTAGGACTTGAGCCTACCTGAAACTGATGTAACTTGCAGCACATTCTCTTCCTGACTAGTTGTTGCACCTGTCTGTCTGAAGAACTGCTGAACTTTGGCTAGTGCCTTGTCAACTAATTCCTGCGGTTTCGCCTTTGCCTCTATTACTTCTGCCAATACTTCTGCTAGCACCGGATTGATATCAAACCAAGACCCCTGGAGGTCGCGGTATTCAAAGACATACATACTTCGCAGCAGGGTTTGGTATTCCTGCTCTCCTCTGACTCTTTGCGTTTCTGCTACTTGCCGCAGCAACTCCCAGTCATCATCGTCAATTGATGAAGTAAGGTAATTGCGGCTTTCTCGAATCACACCTTCTAAAGTCTCACGAGAAAAGGGGGGATTTTCGTGCCTGAGACAACCAAATAAAAGCCCCAGCAAGTTCCGCACATGACCGCCACTGATACGGCACAACCGCTCTAGGGTTTCAGGACTATCGAAAATCTCTGTAACTAAATCTATCCGTTGCTCTGGAGCTAAATCAGGGAAGGCTCTAATTAACACCATTTGTCGCAATAGATTTATGCCCTCAGCGCACTCACTGCCATCCCGCAATTTCAACGGCACCATAGGCAATACCGATGGAGGTATACCGCCCCCTAAGCGATTCTTCAGCGTTTCCACTTCGTTCGAGAAAATCAACGCTAGGGGTACGGTGCACACTATATGACACTTGAGCCTTTTTAAGTACTCACCTCGGTCGATAAATAAATATTCTGGCTGTGAGCGCCCAGAAGGTAGAGGACGTATATCCACCCGATCCAGGTTATCAATAATCATCACCAATCCTTTTTTTCCACGCAGCCTTAGTTCCTTAATCGCGGCTCCGAATATTTCTTCATTAATGGCTTCCAGAATATTTTCGGTTAGAGGTCTCAAGTATTGCCTTAACTGACAACGTAGCTTAGGACTCTCTTTCGTTTTGGCAGTGATTCTACCCATGTGGAAAGATAATTCTGCCTCAGTACCTAGCTCTATTGGTATTGTCAAAAACTCAATGCTTTCTTGCAACAGCTTGGCAAAATACCCTGGTTTTAGTCGGATTTTGATTGATTCCAGGCTTTCAGTTACATGAGAAGCGATTGATAGTAGAATATCGACAACATCCACATCTGCCATATCGAGATCCTGAGAGGACTCAAAATAAACCGCATGATATCCTTGCTTCTCTAGTTCATGTTTCAGCCGCAACAACTCGGTAGACTTGCCACAGCCAATATGTCCGGTAAACAACTGAAAAGTCGGCTCATCAGGAGAAATATGGGTAATGGTGCGCTCCAGTTTTTGGCGAATTGGCGTACCTGTTACAGAGGAAAAATCTATATAATACTTACGATCTTGAGCTTTCCCTAGGTTAAGGGGTTTGCTTGGATTGGATGCCCTATAAAACTGCGGCAAATTTAGTGTCATGATAGTTTTTATGAATAACTAACCCATCTGAGGGGTGAGCAAGGTAAGGAAACATCTAAAACCGCTGTCTGATCGAGGGTTCTGGCTTTAGTAGTTGCCGCCCTTCCCAAGCTTGCTACTCAAAGATAACCTACTGGTCTGACGATGAGAATGAGGGAGTGATGTTCTAAGGAAGAGGTGATGCGATGCCCCCCTTTCTCTCGCATCTAGTTCGGTAAGCTGTAACCTAGCTTCAACAGGAGCATTGCGGAACTTAGTTTCAGATGCCGTTGGCACAACCAAAGAGCGATCGCACTCCAACCCATATCCTGAATACTAGGATGTGATCAGCGTTAATAGCAGCGATGTTGAATGTCAGGACTTACGCAGTGACACTATATATAGCGGCAATGGCGCGTTATGCCACCGTCACACACTTTACAGATAGAGGCTGTGCGTAAGTTTTAAGGTAACTTTTGGATGAACTCATAGGTTATTTTTATTCGATACATACTGACTCAGCGGAGCGGATAATATCCCCAAAACTTGATCAATTTCTTTAATAAAGTAATCGTCAAGGTCAATAAACGCTGTTTGATTAACCAGCTTGAGAAACTTCCAAATCATTCCTGTGGTTACAGCTCCATAGATAGTATCAATTGCAGTTTCCCTTTGCTGGTTGAAACGTTGGGCAGCCACCATCTCAGCAATGCATTGTCCTAATCCACTTTTAATATTTTCGTTTTTAGCTTCTACAAGAGTGACTACTGGGGCGTAGATTTCATACATTTCTTTAGAAGCAGTGAGAATATAGTCACAGTATCCGCTTAGTCCAACTTTAGGGTCTACGTTAAAATCCGTACCCGAAAAAAAGCCGATTTGAAAGCTAAAGTGTCGCCGTACTTCTAATAAAACAGGGGCAATAATTAACTCAGAGCGAGCTTTTTCGGTATTGATAGCATTAGCAAGAGGTAAAAACTCATTCAGAGTAGTTTTGAGATAGTCGCTAGGTTCAATAGGGGCAACGTCGGGAAAAAGACGGGTTGTTTCGTCAATAGTTAGATTAAATGTTGTTCTGACTTTGCTGAGAGTCGTAAAATCGCTGTATGCCATATTGAATTGCTCCCTACTTTTATCCAAGCAGACTTTTCGACCCACACTCTAAATCCTAGCCTGAATTTCGACAGGCAATGGTCGCGAAGCGTTTGCAAAGCATGGTCGAAGAGCATACTGCCTTCGGCATCGCAAGTCATCACGCCATTCTACTTTGAACTCATTAAGCGATCGCCCAAGAGGCACCGACAAAGCCGATCGCATGAATACCCTCAGCCTTTGTTAACCGCCCGACGCTCCCTTAAAAAGGAAAAAAAGGCAAGAGAATGGCATTTTCCACTTCCTGTTCCCCCCTTAGCAACCGGAGCTTTAGTGAGGAGGGTTAGGGGGGTAAACAAAAGCCGAACGAGCTAACCGTTACTCAGCATCAAAGCGAAACTTCAGATAGCGTCGTTGCAAAGTTAAGGTATCCGACAAATCATTGAGGCTGTAAATCACCTCCGCAATTGACTGCCTGAACCGTTCATCATCCGTGAGTTCAGAAACTTCAGACAGAAACGTTAACTCCGCTTGAATGCACTCTGAGATACAGGTGTAATTCAGTCGAATGACTTGATGAATGGCTTCCATATCTAAATTTAAATAAACAACATAATGATGTTATTAAAGATAAAAATTTTTGTAAATAGATAAATCGAAAAAATGATATAATTGATATCAATCCTCATAAAATTTCTCATCTCTTTTTTGAATGGATGAGACAGCATTTTCTATTAAATTTTCATTATCTAAGAGTGACGCAAAAGCCACAAATAGCTATCCATCAATAATTTCCTAACAATTACCGTTATTGGGGAAACCTTTCCAATCAACCCTCGTCCAACAAACTTATTCAGAGAGAACTGGAGCCATCGACACCGCTTGCCCGATGATACAGGTATCTCCATGCTCGTGAATGCTCAAAGTAGCAGTCACTTCGATGCAAGATTTACGGAATGATTAAAATAGCAACGGTAGACAATAGAAGCAGCGCTGTCAGAACAGGGAACAATGAAACTCGACTTGCAGAAATTTTACAAGGCATGTAATCCCAGCATCACCGTATCGGTGGGGGATGCCGAGGAGCGGAAGTATTATATCGATTTCTCCCCGGTTCGGGGTGGCAAGATTATCCAAGAGTTTGGACGAACGATTACCCGCCTGGCTCCCAATGAGCCAACGTGCCAATTATTTACAGGGCATATTGGCTGTGGGAAATCGACCGAGTTGTTACTCCTCAAAGCCGAGTTAGAAAGGCAAGGCTCTCATGTCGTCTACTTCGACTCCAGCAAAGACTTGGTGATGGCGGACGTTGACGTAACCGATATTTTGCTAGCCATTGCTCGCAAAGTAACGGAAAGTTTGGAGCAAGCTAAAGTCAATCTCAAACCACGAGGCTTCAGGGCGTTACTGCAAGGCGTAACCGAATTAATGCAAACAGAAATTGAACTTTCGGCAGAAGGTTCTGTGCCTGGATTAGGAGAAATTAAGGCGAGTACAGAAGGAGAACTTTCCCTCGGTTTCGGTCTGGGTAAAATCTCAGCAAAAGCTAAAAATAGCCCTAAATTTCGTTCCCAACTCAGGCAATATTTAGAACCGCGCACCGATGGCATTTTAGACGCGATTAACCAAGAGTTATTAGAACCTGCCATCCAAGAACTCAAGAAACAGGGAAAAACCGGTTTAGTCGTGATTGTTGATAGCCTCGACCGGGTTGATAACACGTTAAAACCGACAGGTCGCCTTCAGCCCGAGTATCTGTTTGTAGACCGGGGCGAACAGCTCAAACAGCTGAATTGTCATGTTGTTTATACGATTCCCCTGGTGTTAATTTTTTCCAACGAATGGGGGAGGCTACGCAATCGCTTTGGTGTAGACCCGAAATTGTTGCCGATGGTGCGGGTGCGATCGCGCGATGACAGCGAATGTAAGCATGGGATGGAACTATTGAGGCAAATGGTACTCGCCAGAGCCTTCCCGGATGTTTTACCTGCACAACGCCTACAATTCATAACAGAGGTGTTTGATTCCTCTGAAACCTTAGACCGTCTTTGTCTAGTTAGTGGCGGACATCCCCGGAATTTGTTAGGGCTAATGTATGGCTGTCTTCAGCAGCAAGACCCTCCTTTTTCTCGTGAGTGTTTGGAAGAAATCATTAGAAGACAACGCGATGCTCTCGTTCGTGCCGTTGATGATGATGAATGGGAATTGTTACGGCAAGTCGGACACAACCAAATGGTGAGAGGAGAGGACGAATACCAAACTCTATTACGCAGTTTGTTTGTCTTTGAATATCAGGATGATCAAGGGGGATGGTTTCGTATTAACCCCATCTTAGGAGAAGCCAAACAACTCAAGTCTGAAGTGTGAACAAAGATAGGGTAGCGGTAGCGAATTGGCAAACGTCAAAATAAACCTTAAGGAGGACAAAATTTAGCGACTAGGAAAACGGGGTACATACCAACAATTCATACTTCATACTTTTTGAGTCATGATGGAGAGCCACCTAGACAATGTCAATGCCAAAAATAACGAATCATTAAGGACTCTGGCACGAGCGATCGCGCTATCTCAAGGTTTTTTTTCCCTCGTTTTAGCTCGCTGTAATTATCAGTCATTGCGACAGCCTTTGCTCCAACAGTTGCGAGAACGCTGTGCGGTTGAACTCAAAGAAATTACTCTCAAACCCTCTACCCGAACCCTTTATACAACGATTCGTGCTGCACTAGACGACGAAGAACCCAACGCCGTTATCGTTTCTGGATTGGAATTGGTGAACGATCTAGAGGGGTTATTGATTGCCTCTAATCATGCCAGGGATGAGTTTCGGAAACATTTCTCGTTCCCTTTAGTGTTGTGGGTAACCGATGAGGTGCTGCAAAAATTCATGCGGGTGGCTCCCGATTTTACCAGTTGGGCTGCCACTCCCATTGGATTTAGCATTGCCACTCCTGACTTAATCAAAGCACTAGAGCAAAATGCAGAATCGGTCTTTGAGGCTATCTTAAAAACGGGTTCGGGTAAATTTCTCAACAATACTGACCTGAATTTGGAGATGGGTTCCCGTCGCCGCTTAGAGTTAGAGTCAGCATTGAAAGATTTACAAAATCGAGGTGATGTATTAGAGCCAGCGTTAGAAGCAGATTTGCAATTTCTGATTGGTCTGGATGCTGATACCAACGATCGCATGGAGGAGTCTCGGCAATATTATGAGCGTAGCCTAGCGTTTTGGTTAGAGCAACTCAAAACTCAGGAATCAGAAGCGATTCGATTGAATGCCCCCTCTCAATCGCTCAATCCTAAATTATTTGAACGCGTTGGATGTTTGCTGTACTATCTGGGCTTGTGGTGGCGTAAATATGCAACACTACGCCGCTCTGAATATCGTTTTGCTTGTAGTCAAGCTAAGGATTATTTTCAACAGTGTATTGAGGTTTTTAAACGGGGTAATCGCCCTGACTTGATGGGTCAGTTTATCAACTCTTTGGGTGAAACCCTGCAAAAACTAGAGCAGTGGGATGAACTAGAAGCGATCGCTAAATTAGCGGTTCAATTACACCAAACCTATTGCGATCCCATTCGACTCTCTTATGGCTATGGTCTATTAGCTGAATTAGCGCTCTCCAATCGAGCTTGGAAGGTAGCCAGAGAATTTGCCAAACTAGCCTTACAAACAAATGCTAAATCAACGCGATTATCCTGTGATTTACTCACAAAAAACATCGATAATGTCTGGTCACAACGACACGATCAAAATTTATATCTATTATTGCTAGCCCAAGCCCAAAAGCACCTAGGTCAAGTTCCACAAGCGATTAAACTGTTAGAAATTGCTAAAACGAAAAGCAATCCTCAAATCGATCCATCTCTTTATATTCGGATTTTGGTAGAGTTGCGATCGCTCTATTGGAACCAAGGCCGCTATCTAGACGCCTTTCGGATTAAGCAAAAACAAAGCGAAATTGAGTATCAATATGGGTTCCGAGCCTTTATCGGTGCGAGTCAGTTGCGGCCTCGATGCCAAGTTGCTAACCCAGCCATTGCCCCCGTCGATACACTCAGTACCATTGCCCAAGAAATTGCAGCTTCCGGTCGGCAACAAGATATTAATCGCTTAATTGAACGCATTAGTCGCACAGATTATAAATTAACCGTCATTCACGGCCCTTCAGGAGTCGGCAAAAGTTCTCTGGTAACAGCAGGGTTAGTACCCGCTTTAGAGCAAAAAGCAATCGGCGATCGCGATGCTCTCCCCATTGTTTTGCGCGGTTACACCAATTGGATCAACGATTTGGGTCAATCCTTATTGAGGGATTTAGGCGTATCATTAGTCGATGCTCTCAGTGAAATTAGAGACATCAACTTAGGGATTCCAGATGACATCCCTAAATTTATTATTAACCAGTTGCGGAAAAATGCAGACCGAAATCTGTTAACGATTTTAATCTTCGATCAGATTGAAGAATTTTTCTTTATTTATTCCGAGCCAAGCACCCGGTGTCTGCTTTATAATTTTCTGCGAGACTGCCTGGAAATTCCTTATGTCAAAGTAATTCTCTCTTTACGGGAAGACTATCTCCACTATTTATTAGAATGCGAACGCTGCACTAATTTAGATATCATCAACAACAATATTCTGGATAAAAAAATTCGCTATTACTTAGGAAATTTTTCCCCCAAAGATGCGAAAGCCGTTATCCATAGCTTAAATGAACGTTCTCAGTTTTACTTAGAATCCGCGCTAATTGATGAATTAGTCCGAGATTTAGCGCAAGATACAGGAGATGTTAGCCCAATTGAATTACAGGTTGTAGGAGCGCAACTCCACGCCGAGGCCATTGTCAATTTAGAAGACTATCAGCGTCTGGGTTTCAATCCTAAACAAAAATTAGTCGAGCGATTTTTACAAGAAGCGATTAAAGATTGCGGCCCTCCCAATGCACGGGCGGCTCTCCTGGTTTTATACTTGCTAACCGAAGAAAATGGGACACGTCCTCCTAAAACTCGTGCGGAGTTAGCAGGGGAATTAGAGGATGCCGAATTAGAATCTAAGGACGAACAGCTCGATTTGGTGTTAGAAATCCTGACCAAATCAGGCTTATTAATGTTACTGCCAGATGCCCCCGCCGATCGCTATCAACTCGTTCATGATTATTTAGTCTCTTTCATCCGTCAAAAAAAGGACGCAGAGGTAGGATTAGAAGCTGCACTCCAACGGGAAAGAAATCAACGCAAACTAACCGAACAACAACTAACTCGTGTTTCCCGACAGCGCAGGCAAGTCGGCGTTGCCGTGATTGTGGTAACGGTATTTGCCCTCATGGCGGGGGGATTGGCGCTGCTGGCAGAATCTCAACGAAAACGAGCAGAAATAGCTGAAATTAGAGCGCTCAGTTCCTTATCTTCAGCGCTATTACTCTCCGACAATCAGCTTGGAGCATTAGTTGAAAGTGTCAAAGTCGGTAAACGCCTCAAGGAATTAGAACACGAGTTAAGAACCTCCTTATTTACGTTTAGGAGTCGCAGGATTTCATCCGATATCCGACTTCAAACCTTAGGTAGCCTACAGCAGTCGGTCTACAGAGTTCAAGAACGCAACCGCTTAGAGCAGCACAACGGCATTGTCAATAGTGTCAGTTTCTCACCGGATGGCAAAATGATTGCCTCTGCTAGTGCGGATACTACGATTAAACTCTGGAGGCTCGATAACACCTTACCCAAAACCCTCGAAGGACACAATGGGATCGTCAATAGTGTCAGCTTTAGCCCCAATGGCAAGCTCATCGCCTCGGCGAGTGATGACAATACCATCAAACTCTGGAGCATTGATGGTACCTTGTTAAGGACTTTCACAGGGCATCAGGGGCGGGTTAAAAGTGTGAGTTTCTCGCCCGACAGCCAGAAAATTGTCTCTGGGAGTCATGACAAAACGGTCAAACTCTGGCGTGTTGATGGCACTGAAGTAAAAACCCTGACAGGACACCAAGATTGGGTGAATAGTGTTAGTTTTAGCCTGGATGGCAAGCAGATTGCCTCTGGTAGTAACGACACAACCATCAAACTCTGGAGTGCTGATGGCACTGAAGTAAAAACCCTGACAGGACACCAAGATTGGGTGAATAGTGTTAGTTTTAGCCCGGATGGTAAGCGGATTGCTTCTGGTAGTAATGACAAAACCGTCAAACTCTGGAGTTTTGATGGTACTTTCCTAAGAACTATCGAAGGGCACACAGATTGGGTGAATAGTGTTAGGTTTAGCCCAGATGGCAAGACGATTGCTTCTGCGAGTACTGACAAAACGGTCAAACTTTGGAACAGCAATGGCACCTTACTGGAATCTCTAGAAGGGCACGCCAATTGGGTGCAAGGCGTGAGTTTCTCCTCAGACGGTACAACCATTGCTTCTGGGAGTGCAGACAACACCATTAAACTTTGGAGCGTTAACCGTATCCCACTCCAAACCCTTAAAATGCACGAGCAGAAGGTGACGAGTGCCAGTTTCAGCCCTAATGGTCAAATGATTGCCTCTGCCAGTGCGGACAAAACAATTAAACTTTGGAGCGTTAACGGTCAATTACTCCACACCCTCACGGGTCACAATGGGATAGTTAATAGCGTGACTTTCTCGCCGGATGGCCAGATGATTGCCTCTGCTAGTGCTGATCAAACGGTTAAACTTTGGAGCATTAAGGGTCAGTTACTCCACACCCTAACGGGGCATACTTATTGGGTGAATAGCGTGAGTTTCTCGCCGAATGGCGAGACGATTGCCTCTGCCAGTGCGGACAAAACGATTAGACTCTGGAATCTGGATGGCAAATTACAAAAAACCCTAACAGGGCATAGCGATTGGGTGAATAGCGTGAGTTTCTCGCCGGATGGCAAGACGATTGCCTCTGCGAGTAACGACAGGACAGTTAAACTGTGGAGTCTTGAGGGTACTGAACTCAATACCTTAAAGAAACATACCAGTAGTGTCAATGACGTGAGTTTCAGTCCCGAGGGGGAACTCATTGCCTCTGCCAGTGCTGACAACACCATTAAACTTTGGAACAAAGACGGGACATTACGCACGACCCTCTATGGACATTTAGGTCGAGTTACCAGCGTCAGATTTCACCCGGATGGTTATACCCTGGCTTCAGCGAGTGCGGACAACACGCTTAAATTCTGGAGCTTAGATGGAAATGTCCTGAGAACATTGGAAGGTAACCGCAGTAGTGTCAACAGCGTGAGTTTCTCCTCCGACGGCAAGACGATTGCTTCCGCTAGTGATGAAAAAGTCGTGATTCTGTGGAATTTCGATCTCAATGATCTACTAGTGCGTGGCTGTAGTTTGCTCAATGACTACCTAAAAAATTCTCAGGCGAATATCAAACCAGAAGAGAATCGCTATATCTGTGATTAATTCCGATCCCCATCAGCTCAAGTGGAACATTTAAATTTCAAATTTTGTTGACAGAGCTTTATGCATAAGCCAAGATAGAGTTAATTTAAGTACTAAGAATGAAAAAGAATAACAATTACAGAAGCAATAAACCTTGATGCAGCAAGATTTAGGGCTTTTGCAGCTATCATTGAATCCGATGAATTGAGGCGAACCTAAAATTACTACTGACGCCTAATTGCAGTGAGTAGTTTCTGTCAATCTATTATTCATTCATTCTTAGTTCATGGCAAATCTTAAGGCAGTTTTGCTCCCTTAAGATTGGCTTTGGTGAGATTGGCTCCCGTTAGGTTAGCCCCCCGCAAATCAGCATTGCTCAGATTGGCCTTACTCAAGTTAGCACCTCGCAAATCCGCATAACTCAGGTTAGCTCCCCGCAAATCGGCACTACTCAAGTCACATCCTGGACATTGTTTGGTTTCCAGTAAACGCTTGAGGTGATCGGGTTCATAACTTTTAGCGATAGCAGGAGCTGTTAAGCCAATCGTCGTCAATAGGATGGTAATAGCTAGGAATCTGCGCCTCATGTCTTAATCCTCATGGTGTTTACAATTCATCTATACAACGCGTCTATCGCCGATCCATACCCTTTTAATGGAGGATTTTGGAGGATGAATCCTTGGTTAATCAAGAGTTTCAGGGATTCAAAAGTGGCAAGCTTAAATCTAAAGGGTATCATCACGGTACGGTAGCCAATTAATCTTTTGCTAGAAGATTGAGTTGGATTGATCAGGATTAGTTTAGTGGTTTTAGGTTCATCTCTCCTTCCTCCGACTGGACAAAAAAAGTAAGGAATCTTGGACTTCGTAAAACCACACTTTCTTAGTAGGATTAGTCAACGCATGACTACATAACTAAGGAATAATGATTCTACGAAACAGCTTGACTTCGGTTAGTAATGAAAGGGCGTATCTTTTGGAATAGGGATACACCCAATATCTACTCCTTCAGTCCCAGCTATCCAGGATTCCTGTAGTAGATCTAGAACATTTAAAATCGGCAATGTTCCCACTGGACACTTGGGTTGTAGGTACTTAGCCGCATCTTTGTGTATGGCTCAGAAATGAGGTGTAGCCCAAAAGCGATCGCCTGTTTTTTGGCACTGACATAAGGCACTCTAACCCTTAACGGTAGGGGTTTGTGGGTAGATGCTACATCAGTTTTATTTTTCTTTCGTCTGCACCCGAAGCGATCGCCGTTAGCACCATTCCTTCAGATCATCGCTTAAACTTTAAAAAACCAGTTCTGGCGATACATCGCGTAGCTAACGAGCCACCACAACAAAACGGTTACCAAGGCGAATAATAGGGAACCATTCATCGCACCTACCAAAGGCATAAAGAAATGATTATAAATCCAAATGAAGGTTGTTGGCGCGTTTTCGCCAGTGCCTATTTTAGTTTTAACCAGAATTTTAATCAGCAAAACCGAAGCGACAAAGATGAAGATAGCATTTAACCCCATCATCTCAAACGGCTTTGTCCAGCGTTGTCGTTGACGTACTTCAATGGATTCATAACAAGCCGCCAGTAACAGCAACGCCCAACCTGTCGTGAACATGACGTAAGAACTCGTCCATAATTTTTTATTGATGGGAAACCAGAAGTCCCAAATTTGCCCAATCACCAAGCAACTTAAACCTAGCTGTACCAAATCCATGCTGGTGCTGGACTTGATGGGTTGTTGACGTAGCCAATCTCCGGTAATGTAACCGAATAAAACACTCACTACAGCCGGGAGAGTGCTGAGTAACCCTTCTGGATCACCCATTCCGTTGAAATCATCTCCCTTATACAGATGCGCTGTAGGGATGATTAAGCGATCAAAATAAGCGCCTAAATTCCCTACTCGCGTCAAGTTACCCATGCCATAATCCGGAACTGGGATTAGGGACATGGCGAACCAGTAACCAACGAGTAAAAATGCTGCGATCGCCCATTGCCCTTTTCGCGGTACGTTGAGAACGATGAGGGAGGCGATTAGATAAGTGAGACTGATGCGCTGCAACACACCCATGAGGCGGATGCTACTCCAGTTGTATTCCCAAAAACCATTCAGGAGTATTCCCAGTGCAAACAAAATTAGGCTGCGGCGGATAATGCGCCAATAAACAGTAGGGGCTGGTTTGTATCCCTCTTTATATTTAGAAAAGGAAAATGCCATTGCCGCACCGACAATGAACAGGAAGAAAGGAAACACCAAATCCGTGGGGGTGAAACCGTTCCAGTCGGCATGAAGTAGGGGAGGATATACATTATTTTCGCCTGCTACCCCGATCGTATTGACAAGAATCATGCCAGCAATGGTAATCCCGCGAAATACATCGAGGGATGTGAGACGCTTGGAGGGTTTTAGTTGCGCGTGGGACATGGATGGGAGCTATGAGTTCATGCACAGATTGAATTTCATAATCCTGGATTGCTGAGAGTTAGACAATGGCTTGTGGGAAATCTATAAAATGGCACTATTAGAGTAGTCCTGGAGTAAACGCCAAGATTCCCGACTTCTTGAAGAAGTCGGGGAGCTGAACAGCCAAAGTTTGTAACTCAAATAAGATTGCTATATAGTGCGGAAAGTGGATGGTACATAACTTTGCCAGAGTTGAGGCGATTGGCTAGAGGTATAGAGAAGCGACAAAAGAGTTTATAGCAGAAAATTAGGGATTAACTACTACCTTGAATGAACCCTGCCAAGCTAAATATGTTGAATGTTATATCGCTTGGAAAATGCTTTCAAGGTAATATTTTCCCTATATCCCACCGATTTTAAGTGGGTTTAATGGTAGAGGCTGAGGAATATTGCTTTGTTTCTCGACCTGTTCTTCCTGCCAAATCGTGACATGGTCAGAGTGTTCCACCAATAAACAAAATTTACCTGCATTAAGCTCTGTTTGACACAGATCAATAGCCTTTTGCCGGAAGCGAGGGGAAAACGATAAACCCTCTGCTAGCAGCTTGCCCTGAAAAACAAACTCAGCCGTGATTGGATTAATTAGACCCTGAGCTTTTATTTCTTCTGATTTAAAGATTAACTGTTCAATTTGACGTGGTTCTACAGGCAACGCTGGGGCTTTATCTGGTTGTTGTAGGGTACTATGATCATTCATCGGCACCTCTTTGACGAGGAGGATAAATCCACCAATTCGGATGATATCATTCGGCTTCAGCAGGAAGTTTTCATTGGTCGAAGCCTCTTGTTTGTTCACATGGGAACCCCCTGTACTCCCCAGGTCAGTAAAGTAATAATGTCCTTCTCGGTACAGAATCCTGCCATGGACGCGACTCACTTCACGACTGTTCAGAACGATATCACAACTAGGGTGTCGGCCAATCAAGCCTCCGCCTTGAATTATAGTTTCTGGTGTCAGGTTTTCTTCCAAAGACTCGCCTGTTTGGTCATCGATGATTAGGAATTTGATCATATCTCCTACAATTTCAGTTTTAACCCCAATGATTAGACCGTTAAATTTTAGGTAAACGACTTACTGAGTAAGGTTAACTCTGTTAAATTGGCTTCAAAACACTGTGCGGTCATCTTCTGGCATCACATTTTTATTTCGGTTGCGTCCCATGTACGTTTGTTCGTCTGCTGAATCTCCCTTTTGGGAAGACCCAATGTAAGTTTGTTTGTTTGCGCTCTTTCCCCGACCCGCAGGCTTAATGTGCGTTTGCTCCTTGGCGGCATTTCCCTTCTGAGAAGACCCAAGGTGAGTTGGCTCGTCTCCAGTATTTTCCGTTCGGGGATGTTGAGGTGGGTAACTCCACTCGTCTGCGGTATTTCCTTGATGAGAAGACCCTGTCTGGATTGGATTGTGGGCTGAATAGCCCTGTGGGGAAGCTTTCGACCCCTTCAAGTCGCCGACTGAACTTCCATTCTCCTGTTGGGAACGCGAATACTGCATTCGTTCATCGACTAAGCTTCTCTTTCGGGAACGTCTAGACGATGCTGAAGAGTTGTTTCGCTGCCATACCTGATAACCTAAAATCAGGATAATAATAGCGATAATTCCTACAATTGTCCAAAATATCGTTGGTTCCATAGGGAGCTAAATTTCAGCTCGACAACGATTATCTCTACGACCCATCCAACATTAAATCCGGACTGCGTGGCTATTGAGAATCAGAATCGATGAAGGCAATCACCTAACTCTCCAGCCTTTGAGCCGAGTTACATCCTCAATCAAACTCCGGCGCTACACTCAAATTTCACTCGCTCCCAGGCTTATGGCATCGCTTGCATAAATTCTGAAGAACAGGGTGATAGCTAATACAGGACTTACGCGTAGCCCTCCTTTTTTCAGGGAAGGGCTATTTCTTGTGTCCCTATATATCTCTATTCTTCTGTTTGTATGGGGTGGCAAAAATACCAGGGTTGATGTTTGGTATCAATTGAATGTATTTTTTATCGCTTAGAGTTTAGAGCTGAAATTTTTTAAAATCGCAGAAAAATAGATAGTTATTTTCTAATCTATTTCGTTGCAAAGATAGCAGATCAACGTCCGCCCTCCTACAAGGCTTTTCATCGGTTCGGCTCAGCTGATGTGAATAAAACATTGCACAATCTTCTCTCCCAGCTCCCCCATCCTCCCCAGCGTCTCCAGCTTCTTACCCTGAAAATTGAATGCCGATTAGCTTATAATGGGCAGTCCTGTGAATTCCGTCTAATATAGCGGAGTACAGAGCATCAAAACGCTCAGGTTATCGTTGCTGCATCTCCTATCAATAGCGCTGCAATCTCTATTTAAACTGGAATTCCCCTCCTATTCGCTCAACAGCTCGCTTTTCTCATGCAAACGATTTCTGCCTCATTGCCCTCGGCTTGGCAAAAGCTGAGAAATCACGAAATTAGCTGCGAAGAAGCCCTCTCGCTCTTGGTGGATGACCAAGGGACGGTGAACCGGGAAGGGCTGGATCAGGAAGTGACTCACCGATTCTTTCGGCATTTCCCCGATCGCAAGACCTTACCCCCTGTGATTCCCCTGTTACTTTGGCGAGGCTGCTACTACCTGGGAAGCCCAGTGACGCTATCGACACAGACGATTCAAGACCTGAGCGATCGCGCCCTCACCGAAATTAAAGTCATCCCCATCAGCAATAAAAGCTTTCGCGTCTGGTTTCACACCCAAAACCTCGACCCGAACCGCATTAGTGCTATCCCTTTGGTGAATCCTCTCACGGGGGAACTCGAAAAAGAGGACATCTCAGAAACCACAGAAGCCTACCTGGCAAAAGCCGTTGACCAGATTGGTAAAATTAAAACGCTGATTTCTGGGGCATTACGCAACCGCGCCAGCGATCTTCACCTCGAACCCATGCCCGACGGATTGAGAGTCCGCTATCGCATTGATGGAGTCTTGCGGGATATTACCAAACTCAAACTCGATATCAGCCGTAAGGTGATTGTCGCCCTCAAAGTCATGTCTGGCATGGACATTGCGGAAAGTCGCCGCCCTCAAGATGGCCGGATTGGCGAAAAGTATGCAGGCAATGAAGATGCCGAATTGGGCATGGATATGCGAGTGAGTACTCTCCCCTGTGTGGGTGGCGAAAAAGCGGTGATTCGCTTACTGCCCAGACAAAACCCCTTTTCCAAAATTGAAGACTTGGGCTTCTCGGAGAAAACACTTTCCATCTACGGCAGTTGGTTGCAGCAGCCCCAAGGCATGATTATCCTCACCGGCCCGACGGGTTCCGGGAAAACCAGTACACTTTACACCAGCCTGCAACACGTCGCCACAGAACATGTCAATGTGGTAACCGTAGAAGACCCAGTGGAGTATATCTTACCGGGCATCACCCAAACTCAGGTGCATGAACGTGCCGGAATGACCTTTGCGGCAGGATTAAGGTCAATTTTGCGCCAAGACCCCGACATCATTATGGTAGGGGAAATTCGAGATAGTGAAACGGCTGAAACCGCTGTACGCGCAGCCTTGACGGGTCATTTGGTATTTACCACACTCCATACAAATGATGCGATTGGTGCCATTCCCCGAATTAAAGATATTGGCCCAGACCCCGCTTTAATTAGTGATGCCCTACTCGGAATTGTGGCGCAGCGTTTAGTGCGTCGCGTGTGTCCCCACTGTGCTCAAGCGCACACGCCGACAGAACAAGAGTTGCAAACACTCGGCTTACAAAATCATACCAATTTGGGTTCTTGGAAACGGGGCCAGGGCTGTGATAAATGTTTCAATTCCGGCTACCTGGGGCGGGAAGCGATTGTCGAGTTACTGGATATCGATGACCGGGTACGGGAAATTATCTATGAAGGGACAATGACCCAATTGCATCACTATCTCAAGGAAATCAAGTTTGCTTCCTTTGGCGTAGCGGCAAGACAAAAGGTAACAACGGGTGCAACAACGGTTGAGGAGGTGTTGCGAGTGTTACCCCGAAGTGCTTTTTGTCGGAATCAATTTTTAGGCAAAGATTGACCTTATTGCCTCAATACTTGAAACCCCTCCCTCTCCTCTCCTATCATTTCCATTTGCATCGGAATCATGCAAAAACCTCTGCGTACCTCAGCGTCCCCCTCTGCGATCTCTGCGTTAAAAAAAAATATGATTCCAATGCCAACGGAGTCGGTATCACTCTTACTGTGAGGGGAGTCTTCTCAGCGACTTTGATCAGGGTATAGATTGCCACACGCCGACTTATCCACTCACCGCTTGTTCCTGCGTCAGGATTTAACGCTCAATTCTTCCTGCTGTAACACCTGATTCAACTTGCCACTGCGATATCCTTCTAAATCCAGGGAGACGTAGACAAAGCCAAATTCCTGGAAGGCAGATACCAGAGTCGGTAAATCTGTCGTTAAGACAAACTCCTTAATTTGCTCTGGCGGTAACTCAATTCGGGCGGTATCGCCTTCTGAACGCACTCGCAGATTAGACAAACCTAACCGACGCAGATAAATCTCGGCACGTCCCACCCGTTGCAGCTTGGTGACGGTGATTTCTTCGCCATAAGGAAAGCGCGAACTCAGACAAGGTTGAGCCGGTTTATCCCACCAGGAAAGTCCCAATTGTTTGGAGAGTTGGCGCACTTCAGCTTTGGTGACGTTCACTTCGGCTAAAGGCGATCGCACCCCTCTTTCTTTAGCAGCCTGAATTCCAGGTCGATAGTCTCTCAAATCATCCGCATTGACGCCATCCACCACATAGGGGTAACCTCGCTCCAGTGCCAGGGGTTTGAGGGTATCGTGAAGTTCGCTTTTACAAAAATAACAACGGTTAACGGGGTTTGAGGTGTAATGGGGATTGTTCATCTCATGAGTTTCAATAATCTCATGAGGAATGCCGATCGCCGCCGCTTGAATGCAGGCGTCTTCCAGTTCTTCGGGTAACAGTGAAGGAGACTTCGCCGTAACCGCTAAAGCGCGATCGCCTAAAACATCGTAGGCGATCTTGGCGACTAAAGTGCTATCCACACCCCCGGAATAGGCAATCAATGCCCGCTCCATTTCCGAAAATATTGCTTTTAGTTTCTCTCGTTTTTGCTCTAACATTCTTTCCAACACGCGGCAATTCTCACTTTTTTTAACGGCTTTCAGTCTCAGAGGTTTGTGTCTAGGTACGCCAAGCCTTTGGTGTGAGATTTTGAGCGCTAATACATTCACTCCTCTTCATCCTACCGAGGAAAAACCGAGTCGGGTGTGCAACTCCCTTAAAACTCACGGCGCGAAAAAATGAGGATAGCGATCGCTAAAAGCAATACCGTATAGAACACCCCATACACCCCATTACTCAATAGAGTTTGTGGTGCTGGCAGTATGCCATAAACAGCCTCATTCTTTAAATTGAGGCGAGATAAATCGGGTAAAACGAGGTACAGAGTATGAGTTAAGCTCTCAAGGTTTGAGTTGCGGCTTAAGTTGCCAACGGTTACGATATCACGGGTCAAGTTTCCCAAGAAATAAACGGCTAAGGTGAGCAGGGTGGCTAAAACTGAGCTGGTAAAAACGCCAAACAACAGCGCCACCGCGATCAGCAAAGACAGCTTTAAGAATAGATAAAGGGTTGAAACGAGAATACTGGCTAAAGGGTATTCTATTTGACTGAAACTCAGCAAAATTAGGTAGACGAGTGTCAGTGAAATCATCAAAACGGCCAGAACACCAGACAGCCCCAAGTGTTTGCCAATAATAAATTCGGCGCGTGTTACGGGCTTAGGAATTAAGAGTAAGACCGTGCGTTTGTCGATTTCCTTGTTAATTAAACTGGTACCGACAAACACAGCCACGAAAACACTCAACAGTTCAATTGCGGCTAGACCGACATCTAGAAAAATTTTGTCCTGTGTGGTGGCTGCTATTTCCGGCAAAAGCCGTAGTGCCAGAAGCAACAGCAGAGTAAACAAGCCAATCAGATATAAGATGCGATCGCGAATCACTTCCCGAAATCCATTCGAGGCGATAGCCCAAATCCGCCCAAAGCTCACTTACTACCTCCAACCTGATGTTTTCTGAGCGACTGATTCCTTGTTTGGCCGATTTGCCCTCTAACGCGAGTTGCTCAACCCATAATCTCCTGAATTGTAATCAGGGGAACGTCAAGTACGGATAAAGCTATCCGGTCGGTTTCTGGGTTGATCGACCCCCCAACCTTTAACCTCTTGACACTCAAAACGGCTAACGGGGACAGGCTGAGCATTGATCGGGGTGTTCAGAGCCTTCGTTGCCGCGCTGGCGGCTGGGGAAATCTGAATAATTTGACAATTCTTGGTCACGGTATAGGGTTGAGTGCTAGAGCGAGGCCCTCTCCAAATTGCTTGCAGGGGTAGATTATACCCTCCAGCATCCCTAGCTGTAGCCTTTCCTCCGGCTAAGCTCACCTCCCATAAATCATCTTCCCAAACCGGTGAAAGTCTTTCCTTCACTTGCTTTTGGGTCGTGCCAATCAAATTTTTGAGTTCTTTGGGTAAGAGTAATCGCTCGACATCGGACCAGCGTCTAGCATTCAACGGCTCTCTTAACTGAACTCCCATGGCATCTAAAATTTCGGCACCTCTGGGGGTTTGGGTGGACAGTGGCGCTTCCCATTTCACCACAAAAGCACTCTTGCGAAAGTCATCAGCGACCATTGTCGGATATTGCGCTACGTAGTCCTGAATCAGGAAGTGAAATTGGAACCAACAACTGAGAAGAATTTGGCTAGCAAATAAAAGAAACTGGTTTTTGCGCTTCTCCCGGGGCGGGATTTTGATCTTTAACCCCACTCCCACATATTCAGGGATAGCGGCAATAATCGCTGAGATAATTGGCCAGTAAATCAGCATGTTGCGTGAGATTTCACCGGTCTCATCGTCAGCAACAACACCAAAAATGTAAATACTCACGAGTGCGCCGGTAATCCAGGGACTCAAGGGAAAACCGGGTCTTGATGGGTCTTTGTAACCGATTCTCAGCTGGTTAGAAGCCGTCGTCCCCCAGAAGACGCCCAAAATTAAGAAAATCCAGCCAAAATTAACAATAAAGTCTCTGACCCAATCATTGGCCAGGATTGCCATGTAGTAGGAAAACACGCTCAAAACAATGAGAGTTTCCCAGGAAAAGGCACTGGGAAGACGAACTTCTTTTCGTAGCCAATTGTAAAGAGTGAGGAGATATTTCACGTTAGTTAGAAATTGAGATTGTTGATAGGAGTGTGGATTTGCAGGAATCGCAGAAATAAAAGTAACGAGATGGCACTATAGCTATAAGCGTTAGCCAAGAGGATGGTCGTTGCATGATGAGGCTTAGGAGAGGCAACGGCTTCGTCTAAACGATGGAGCAACGTGGGCCAAGGCCGTTTAGCTGATTCATTTTGTTCTTTCGACCTGTCTTCGAGAAAACCTTCGAGAAGATTAAGGCCGCTGAGTTTAATCAGGAAAGCCGAGAAAAAGATGACAACTCCAGTTGCCGCAATCACGAAGGTTAACTCTTCTGGACGGGGACCGAGAAGGCGATCAAAGAAAATATAACTAATGATCTGGTCTTTTAAATACAGGGGTATCCAATTCTGGATCATAAAAAAAACCAGCCAACCAACACTCGCGGCTAGTAAATTGATGAAGGTCGAATATTCTACGCTGCTTCTGCGGCTGATGTTCATCCTTCTGTACAAGACTCTGGATTCCAGGGCGATCGAAACCAGCAGAAATAGAAACTGAAACAAAAAAGTCTGTAGTGGCAAAACGGCCTCTGTCATAACGGTGTGCTCCTTACGAGTGGCGGTGGACGTTAAGGGCTTGATGATTCATGGTACGCCGTTCAGGCGAGGGCTTAGCTCTAAGCCTGATTGTAGTTATCTTAGTGCCATTCGGCCTGATACTTTATCTTCCTATTATTCTCGATGCTGGGATGACCCCATTTCTAGATTTTTTCACCAACCAAAGGCTGTATCCTCGTTCTTGGTAAACTTGTGGTTTGGGATTAGTTTCAAGGATTCGGAATGTCCAGAACTGGTATTGGTATTCGCACGGCGGTTGAGCGTTCTGAGCGCATCACGGGTCAGATTCATGTCTATGATGGCATGGGAAAAGGCAAGTCTCAGGCGGCTTTGGGAGTGGTTTTGCGCTCCATTGGTCTAGGAATTAATGCCGCTGATGACGAAGCATTCGCTCCTGCCAACTATGCGGATACACAAGCCGGTTCGCGACTCTCATCCAGCCGTGTCTTGTTGCTCAGATTTCTCAAAGGGCCAGGACGTAATTATGATGAGGATGCTGCGATTGAAGCCTTGCAACGAGGTTTTCCTCACTTGATTGACCAAGTCCGCACGGGACGTGCTTCGTTTTTTTCTAGAGAGGATGTGACGCGCTTTGATGCGCTTGAGGCTCAACGCGGTTGGGATGTCGCCAAGGGAGCGATTGCCTCTAACCTTTATTCGGTTGTTGTCTTGGATGAACTCAACCCTGTCCTAGATTTGGGTTTACTGGCTGTAGATGAGGTGATTAAGACCCTGAAAAATAAGCCGGACAACCTAGAAATTATTGTTACAGGTCGGGGCACCCCCCAAGCTCTGTTGGATATTGCCGATTTGCACACGGAGTCTGTGCCTCATGACCATCCAGTCTCTAGGGAACAGGGGATTGAGGGCATCGAAATTTACACCGGTGCAGGGAAGGGAAAATCGACCAATGCTCTGGGTAAGGCCTTACAAGCGATTGGTCGGGGAATTAGTAGTGACAAGTCCCACCGAGTGCTGATTATTCAATGGCTCAAGGGGGGATCGGGCTATACAGAAGATGCCGCGATCGCCGCGCTGAAGCAATGCTATCCGGATTTAGTCGATCATCACCGCTGTGGGCGAGATGCGATCGTTTGGCGGGGACAACAGCAGATTGCCGATTATGTGGAAGCCGAACGAGGTTGGGAAATTGCCAGAGCCGCTTTAGCTTCAGGTATGTATAAAACCATCATTATGGACGAACTCAATCCTACCGTTGACTTAGAACTGTTGCAGATCGAGCCAATTGTGGATGCTCTATTACGCAAACCCCGCGACACAGAAGTGATTATTACAGGTCGCTGTTTGAATCAACCCGCTTATTTTGACCTGGCGAGTGTTCACTCGGAGATGATTTGTCACAAGCATTACTGTGAAAAGGGAGTGGATTTGAAACGAGGGGTAGATTTTTAAGGCGGCTCATTCATTAAATAAGAGCTGTGGACGCAAACAAAGATACAGGAGTGAACCCACTAAAGGCACCAGCGCCACCGCCCAAAATACTGAGGAATTTTTCAGTCCTCGCCGTGCCATATCGTCTCCCAGTAGCGCGGGAAACAATAAGCACAACAGGCAAAAATCCAGACTCATCACATGAATAAAGCGGCTGTTTTGCCACTGTTGGATAAAATCTGCCCAATCGCCCTTGAGTAATCCAAAACTTAACAGAACCAGCGTACCGATTGTGAGGGCAACACCCAGCCAACGGGAATCAAGTATCTTTAAAACAATATCCTTAGAACCCGTAAATTTTGGGTTGGCTTCACGTAGAGCTAAATAAGGCAATAAAGCAAACGCTCCCACTCCAAAAGAGCCGACGGCAAAGGGCCATGCCGGAATTTTTTGCTCCCTGCCATCACTAAATATCAAGCCGCTATAAATCATCGGCCAGATGCCCATAATGTTGAATAAAGCAATCACCAAAGGATTGATTCCATCCCACTTGCCAGTAGAAAGGTTTTTAATCAGTTCAAAGGTATCGGGTTGGTTGGGAGGAGCCAAGAAAAAAGCATAGACCGCAAAGCTGACCCAAAGTAACCCAAATCCAAGTTTTCGATTCATGATTAATTGTTGTGGTAGACCCTTTGAGTCGCTGGATAAAAGCCAAAATAATATAGCTTAAATTTTGGCTTTTAACTGAACTTAGGCCGGTTCGCTCAAAGCACCGGTCAAATAATTAGCAGCCGTTTCGACTAAAGCGATCGCATTTTCGTACAGCATCCGGGTTGGCCCCAAAATTCCCACACTCCCCACGGGGACTTGACCTTGCTGATAAGTTGCACTGACCAAGGTACAGGTACGCATCGGTTCTAAGGGATTTTCTGAGCCAATTCGTACTTTCACTCGACGCTCCAATCCTAGAGTCTCTGGTACCTCAAAAATCACAGGCCAAAGTAAATCCTGCTCTTCTTCCAAGAGATGCACTAAGTTCTTGACTTGCTGCAACTCCGAAAACTCTGGCTGACGCAACACCTCTGAAATACCGCGAATCATGATTTGTGTCGGAACAGGTGCCGTCGTGCGGCGGATCAAATCCGTCAGCAATCGCTTCAAGAAATCAGCATACTGAGCAAATTCTCGGTCTACTTCACTCCAATCTAAGGTTGCCAGCTCACTGAGGGATCGCTCCCGCAGCTTACTATTCAAAAAGTTCGATAAAATCTGTAACTCCCGCTCCATCATCGACTCGTCGTGAGTCATCTCATCCCCTAACTGGGGAAGTTCCATCAACACCGACTGTGTCTCATAGGAATCGGTGACGACAATCAACATGACTCGCCGTGGCTCTATCTGTACCAACTGTAAATGCCGTAAGCGCGTCGTGCGAGTCTGAGGCAACGTAATCAAGGCAATGTATCCACTAACGGTCGCGAGGATTTGTGCCGCCTCTCGCAAAATCGCCTCAAAGCCTGCCTCTTCCAAGTTCAAATGGTCTGCGAGTAAATGCTCAACTCGACGCCCCAAGCTGTCAGAAGGGGTAATCAGTTGGTCAACATAAATCCGATAGCCAGAATCCGAGGGAACTCGTCCCGCTGAGGTATGAGGTTGATACAAGAACCCCGCTTTTTCTAAAACGCCCATACAGGAGCGAATCGTTGCAGGGCTAACACTGAGGTCATACTCCGTCGCCAACGCTTTGGAACCCACGGGTTCTGCGGTCGCAATGTAATGACGGATCGTAGCCCACAGGATTTGTTGTTGTCGGTTAGTCAGACTGGCTTGCTGAAACATTTGAACAAAAGCTGATCTTAATCAGATTTTAAAGAGAGGCAAATGATTCTATTAATTGGATGGGAGGGCTATGGTGAATTACACGCCTTGCCGACTGCTATCCGGACAAAGGCTGATTTAAAGCAAGCTGACTAAGAGTGAAAGCACTGAGAGAAAATCCCTCAATTGGAGAAGTCACCCTCGCAGTTGCTAGCCCTACGGACTATGGAGATGCTACTATTGGCGACTCATTGGCGTTAGTTTTAAGATAGCAGAAGAAACTAGGGTCAGGGGTTTGCCATGAGCGGCAGCTAATAGCGAGGAATGCTGCGATCAACGATCAGCGAGTAGGCATCAATCCCTCCGGCGATGTTTTTCACCTGGGTAAACCCTTGGTGAATCAACCACTGACACATCTGAGCAGAGCGACTGCCATGATGACAGAGGACTAGCGTCTCAGCGTCTAGGTCAAAGCGAGTTTGGATATGGCTTGACCATTCGGCAAATGCACTCAAGGGAAGATTCTCGAACCCTTCTAAATGAGCGATTGCCACCTCCTCTTCCTCTCGGACATCGATCAACTGAAGCTTTTCTGGAGATTCGGATAGCCTCTGACGCAGCTGCTCAACGCTAATTTGGGGAAGGGGTTGACTAAAAGATTGATGTGACATCCGGTTTAATTAGATTTATTGAGCCATCGACCGTCCCCGAACTGCCAGTAAAACTCGGCATTAAGGTCAGGATACGCATATCTTACAAATATTCATAATATTTGATAAAGGCGAACCGATAAAATCCTGACCTCCCCCTCCCTCAGTCAAGCTGAGAGTTGGCGTGCCGCCCAATCTCGCCCAATCTCTAGCCCTCAACAAGAGATTCTAGCCCTCAACAGGGGATTCAAAACCTTTGCTAGAGTGCATTCCTCAACTCGCGAAGCTCCTGAACGTTACAAATATCCAACAACTCGTTGATAATTCTTTGCAATTTCTCATTAATTATTTGGCTTTCTTACCGATTTCTACCCGATTTCCTGCCCAAAAATTTGACATATGAGCAGTAGTCTCATAAGTATTGATTTTAAAAAATCCCATGAATACTTGTCCTTGCTGCTCAGACCGCTTACTCCGTCATATTTGCCACAACCACATCTATTGGTACTGCTCTCGATGTAGACAGGCCATGCCGGTTCTGGAGGGGAAAAGCGTAGCTCTTCATCAAGAGTTTCATCAACTCATAGAAAATCGAAAACCTATCTTTCCTCAAAGAATGTTAACCATCAACAAGTAAAAACTCCTTTTTTCTCTCATCGGTTTAGTGATTAATAATTTCATCTTGAGGCTTTAGCTGATTTGTTTATTTGTCAAAATTTGTAAATCTCTCCATTCAGACTCAGGGATAGCTTCTAGGCCTTCAAAACACTCCACTCTAGAGAACCGGATTGAATTGGACTGGTGGGTAGAAATTGTGACAGCCGTGCCCAACTGTACATATTACTTTGGTCCGTTTAACAGTAGGCAGGAAGCAGACTATGCTCAAGTTGGCTACTGTGAAGATTTAAAACAGGAGGGTGCCCACGGCATTACTATCCAAATTAAGCAGTGTCAACCTAGAGAGTTAACCAGTTACACAGAGGAGAGAGAACGGATAATCTAGAAAACATCTAAAAAGCTTTTTGTTTTCCTAACGTATCTGACTTGAAACCACCAAATTCATAACAAAATTTAATTTCACCGACCTAAAACAGAGCAAGACTAATTAATCGAGGAAATTCCTGGGATTCTTCACATGTCTAAATAGAGGGATAACGAGCCGCGCTAGTACACCCAGGCAGAAATAACCCACCAGTTGGCAGCAGGGCCGGAGAGCATACGAGGACGGGGGATCTCTGGCAGCAACCTTTTACTTTAATCCTATTGAAGTGGTGGAAAACTTCTGCCGGGTTGCACTAAGCAGGCGCGCTGGACTACATCCCACTCCCCAAGGAGCCGCGACAAAACTGCTCGCAAACTACGACAACTTTGTCAGCCATCCCAAAAACCGCTTAGTATTCGGCGTGAGCAACGTGCGGCGATAAGCATCCGCCGCCTTCTTAATTGCTTCCGCCTGAGTGGGATAGGGATGAATCACACCACTTAACTGACTCAAACCCACCTTACCCACAATTGCCGTCGTCACTTCCGAAATCATCTCACCCGCATGACGAGCCACAATCGTCGCCCCCAAAATCTCATCCGAACCCTTCCTATGCAGGATTTTGACAAACCCTTCCTCCTCACCATCTGCGATCGCACGATCCACCTGACTTAAAGGAATTGCGATCGCCTCTACCTCAATCCCCTTTTCCTTCGCTTCCCGTTCATACAGTCCCACATGAGCAATCTCCGGGTCAGTATACGTGACCCAAGGCATCACCAAACTACTCAGTTTAGAACGTCCTAAACCCAACGGTGAAAACAAAGTATTTTTTATCACAATCCGCGCCGCCGCATCCGCCGCATGGGTAAACTTCCAATTCATGCAGATGTCGCCTGCGGCATAAATTCGGGGGTTCGTCGTTTGCAGGTAGTCATTTACCTTCACCCCTTGCTTCTGGTCGTACTCTACCCCAACCGCTTCTAAATTCAGCCCTTCCACATTCGGCGCACGTCCGACACCCACCAAAATTTCATCAACCGTAATCGACTCCTCCTGACCCTGATTGGTAAAGTAAAGTGTCTTGCCTTCACTAGACTTGACCACCCGCGTCACTTCGGAATCCAGTATTAAGCGAATTCCTTCCCGAATAAACACGTTCTGAACAATTTCCGCCGCCTCGGCATCCTCTTTATTCAAGATATGAGAACTCCGATGGAACAGTACCACCTCACTCCCCAAGCGCCGAAACGCCTGAGCTAATTCGCAATCGAGGGGGCCGCCACCAATCAATGCTATACGTCGCGGTCGTTCGGTAAGGGAAAAAACACTCTCATTCGTCAGATACCCCGCCTCTTCCATCCCCTCAATTGATAATCGTACTGCCCTAGCCCCCGTCGCAATTACCGCTTTCTTAAACCGGAGAGTCTCACTCCCCACTTCAATCGTGTTGTCACCCAAAAAACGACCACTACCCAAAAAGACATCAACCCCAAGTTGTTGGAAACGTTCCGCCGAATCATGAGGACTCATCCTTGCCCGAATTCTACGCATTCTTTGCATTACGGCGGGAAAATCCACTTGAATCTCTTCTGGGACATGAACTCCGTAGTTTTTGGCTTCTCGCATGTCGGCAACAACACGAGAAGATCGAATCATGCACTTTGAAGGCACGCACCCCACATTCAAGCAATCCCCACCCATCAGATGCTTTTCAATCAAGGCAACTTTCAAACCCAAATCTAAACCCGCCGCACCTGCCGCCACGACTAATCCAGCCGTACCCGCGCCAATCACCACTAAGTCGTAACAGCTAGCGGGTTTAGGATTAACCCAATCCGGTGGATGAACGTAGGAAACCAACCTCTGGTTATACTCATCCATCGGTGCGACGGTAACATTCTCGAATGCTGAATTTGACATGGGTCTTTAAGAAAAAAAAGAGGCTTCCTCTTCAGAGTTTGATGGGTTGTTTGATTCAGAGCTTCATCCCCAATCCTAGAACAAGGAAATCGTCAGGAACTAAGAAACTTTCTCTTCTAAAGCCTTCCGAGCAATTCGAGTGACAAAAACAGTCACCGCAACAGTGGCAATAAAACCAATAATTCGCATTGTCCACTCTACAGCAAAGTTGGTGGGCTGATCGGTCGTACCAATCTGAGTACAGGCACCCGCCAAGGAACCTAGGTAAACGTACATCACTGTACCAGGAATCATACCCAGGAAGCCAAGGAGGTAGTCTTTGAAGGAAACTCCCGTAATTCCCAAAGCGTAGTTCAATAAGTTAAATGGAAAAACTGGAGAGAGTCGCGTCAAAAAAACAATTTTGAATCCTTCTTTACCAACAGCCTCGTCAATCTTACGAAATTTTTCATTGCCTGCGATTTGCTTGTAAACCCAATCCCGTGCTAAGTAACGTCCGATTAAGAAGGCAGCAGTGGCTCCCAGCGAGGCACCAATAAAAACGTAGAGTGAACCTAACACAACACCAAATATTGCGCCTCCTCCTAAAGTAACGATTGATCCCGGTAAGAAAGCTACCGTAGCGATAATATAGAGTGCAATATAAGCGAGTACTCCCACACTCCCTAGCTGATTAATCCAAGCCAAGGTGTGCCGCAACATGTCTTGGATATTGAATCCCCTGACAGCAGAAGATGTCTCTGCCAATGCTGGATAGCTACCAATTCCGATGGCAATGCCGACTGCCAGTAGCGTTAATCCAACCAGTTTGAGAAACATTATCACTCTTCTGGTCAAGGATTGACGTTTGATCAGTTTGTGCGTCATAGCTTGATTTTATTTCGTTCAGGTTGCTCGATTTCAATACTAATATCCTGAAATCAAGGATTACATTAGTTGCTCAATGAGCCTAATTCCTTTTTACTAGCACACTGGCCTGAATCCGAATGCAAGACTTATTTCTATAGCATTTTTTGTAAGGTTATTTATTTTTTGCTCAGAGATTTTAACGGCTTTAATTTTAGGCTTCTCTTGAAATGTATTAAACTTCAATCAGAGAAAATAATACTATCAATTTTATGAAGTAACCTCATCTTTCAAAAGCCTACCATTCTCTATAATTGACTAAATTAGGCTTAAGTTTTTGTCCGTTTAATTTGGCTGTTGAAATTTAGCTTTTTTTGAATAAACTCTTGTTGAATTTAGCTCATTGTTCAAAAAAAAGTATCAACCCCATCACTCCACCTTGAACTAACTAGAGAACTACAAATCCTATCCGCTTGTAGTTAGTTTTGGTATCTGGTAGATTCAAAACCATAGGTTCTAGAAAGAACTTGCGGTACATAGAACATTGAAAAGCGTTAGCTCCAGAGAGACTGAAGGTAGATCGTTTCCTAGGAAACTCAGGAGATACAATGAGCAGTCTTATCCTGATTAGGGCTAACTCAAGCGCTTTTTTGGCAACCACTAGATACAGAGTTTAAGAATACGATGCAAAGTGCTGACACTTTCACACAGGTTACCTTTCACTATCAGAGTGGTGAAACAGAATCCTTTGATATTCCCGGAACTCCAGAAGCCTTCCAGATACAACTGCAAGGCTTACTCAACCAAGATTGGTTGACCCTGCACTTATTTGATAGCACGGTTGTCATTCATACTGCCCAAGTTGTGAAGATAGAAGTGAAACCGCCCTTGCTCGAAATCCAAGGGAATGGTGTTCTCACGGATGTCCAGCGAGTGACACCACTGACGCATGGAGCCAAGCTCTAAAAATGGGGACTGGAAAGATGATTCACTCGAACTTCACGATCTAAATAAAATCATGTCTACGGTTAGTTTAATTCGTGCTGATTCCTATGATCGGCAGCGACTGCGTGCCTCCTTAGAAACCTTGCTGGAGCCGTTGGGAGGAATGGGGGCTTTTGTGAAGCGGGGTAATTGCGTCCTGCTCAAACCCAATCTTCTCACGGGTGGGCGTCTTGGCAAAGAATGCATCACTCGTCCGGAGCTGGTTTACACTGTCGCTCAATTGGTACAAGAAGCAGGAGGCAAACCCTTTCTCGGAGATAGCCCTGCTTTTGGGAGTGCTTGGGGAGTTGCCAAGGCAAACGGCTATCTGCCGCTGATGGAAGAACTCAACTTACCCATCGTAGAATTTCACGGTCAGCGTTACGAAACAACGAGTACAACGTTCAACCATCTGCGACTGTGCAAAGAAGCCATGGACGCCGATGTCGTGATTAACCTACCAAAGGTGAAGTCTCACGCGCAGTTAACCATCACCTTGGGCGTCAAGAACTTATTCGGCTGTGTCCCCGGCAAAATGAAAGCTTGGTGGCACATGGAAGCGGGGAAGGATGAACAACGCTTTGGGGAAATGTTGGTGGAAACGGCACGGGCGATTAATCCAGACTTGACGATTGTCGATGGTATCATCGGTCATGAAGGAAATGGCCCTAGTGGCGGCGAACCGCGATCGCTAAATGTCTTGGGAGCGTCCGCCGATGTCTTTGCCCTAGATCGCGCAATGCTAGACATCCTCAATGTTGAGCCATCCGTTGTTCCCACAGTAGCCGCCAGTCAACGATTAGGGCTGTGTCCAGAACTGAGGGAGATGCATTTTCCCCACCTGCAACCAATGGAACTGCAAGTGATGGATTGGAGACTTCCTGATGCTTTAGTCCCGCTTGATTTTGGGATGCCTCGTGTAATTAAGTCTACTTTTAGACATCTGTACATCCGCTTTATCAAAGAACCCATCAAAGCTTATGCCGAAAGATAGTTGACAGGTAGTTAGTTTTTGTAAGCCTCGTTACAACGAAAACCCAAACTTGCACCGTAAGCTTGTACTACCCTCCGATTGCTTAATCACGCCGCCCTATTTCTAGAGGCGGTTTTTTATGAAGTGTGAGGGGAATCCCCAGTTAACCTTGCCGTCTAAAACCAAAAGATTCTAGGTTCAGTCCGAAATTTCCACCTCTTTCACAAGTATGAAGTTAAAAGATCAGTAGCTCTCTCTAGCAATACTTCTTTGAGATTGTTTTCTAGAAGACAATCAAAAACAGATAAATCGCTAAAATGAAGTACATGGGTTAGAAATTAAACTCTTTCCTTTGTTTTTCATTACCATTTGACCGAGTTTCAGTCAAAAATTTTTTATGGAATCCAGTAGTCCGTCTGCCAACGCTTCTGATACCCATCCCTATAGGTGGGCAGAGTTTATGGGAGCGGTAATTGCTTTATTAACCTTGACATTACCTCTGTTCGTCATCGCTCATTACTCTTCAAGCGGAGTTGATGTTCTGCAACAGACGACTTACTCGCTACCCAGACCCGAAAAGTGATTGCAGAGATAGCTTAGATCACATCATAGCGATGCAGGACTCAAAACACCCCCCCTAGTTCAAGATCCAACTAGGGGGAGTTACAGAAACAACAGATCGGTGCTAGGGGTTAGCCCTAAACTAGCTTGGTTTTTAATGGCAACGGCTGTTTGAGATTTGCCGATGCCAAGCCCAACTTATGAAGATTTGACAAAGATTCGCTCCCTAGGGAGTCGGAATCTGATCAATCACAAGCCGGTCGCACCTGTCTTCGCTTAGAATGCTACACGGGGGTTGGTCAAAGCCTACTCCTGGGGCTACCTGTGGCAAAAAGTATTTGATTGCAAGGCTCCCCCAATCTGCTGTGTCGCTTAAAAATTCTGTAATGGATTTATCACGCATTCCGGCTCAACCCAAACCAGGTCTGATCAACGTTCTGATTGAAATTCCAGCGGGTAGTAAGAACAAGTACGAATTTGACAAAGACTTAGAAGCCTTTGCACTCGATCGCGTACTTTATGCTTCTGTGCAATATCCGTATGACTACGGTTTCGTGCCTAACACATTAGCGGATGATGGCGATCCGCTCGATGGTATGGTATTGATGGATCAACCTACGTTTCCAGGGTGTGTGATTGCCGCACGACCGATTGGGATGCTAGAGATGATTGATGGAGGCGATCGCGACGAAAAAATTCTTTGTGTTCCCGACAAAGACCCGCGTTACACCCATGTCAAATCTCTTCAAGACATCGCGCCGCATCGATTGGATGAAATTGCTGAATTTTTCAGGACTTACAAAAACCTAGAAAAAAAAGTCACGGAAATCCTGGGCTGGCAAGATGTCGGGCACGTCATGCCACTGGTGGAGAAGTGCATCAAAGCTGGTGAAAAATGAAGAGATTCTCTAGGCCGAATCCTAAATAGGTAAGCGGTAAGCCTTCTTGAGAGGGCGTGGTAGCAAGTGCAATCATCTCTAGCCCTGTACTACGCGCCATCGCTCTCTATCTTTATCGCCCCCCGCTCCGATTTGTGACGGAACTCACAGGTTATGTTCCTTCAAGAACGCTAAAATTAACTGACCTAACAAAAACTTCCTGACCAAGACCAAGGGTGCTAGAAAATTCAACGTAGGGGAAGTGCGGAATCTTACAGGTTTTTTTAGGAAATCACCCTACGTGATTTCTTATATTAGTAAATATGTGACCTCTGCCCCTTTGACCCCAAAGCCCTAGTTACCCACACAGCGATGCCCGTTCTATCTGACTATCATTTAGTGGAAATCTGCTGCTGTGAAGCGTTGCTAATCCAGGCTAACTAAATTGTAACAATGCCAGATTTTCAGCCAGCGGCACCAACCCCACGTATATCGAATGTTAGAGCCGATATGGTAACTGGCTCTATAGATGATTTTGTCGTTCAATTTTGGGGCGTTCGAGATAAAATTTCCACTCCAGGAAAAGAGACAATCCGCTACGGGGGCAATACATCCTGTGTCGAAATGCGGGTGGGCAACAAACGTCTGATTTTTGACGGCGGTACCGGGTTAAGGTTGTTGGGCAATAATTTGCTCAAATCAATGCCCGTGGAAGCCTACATCTTCTTTACCAATTGCCATTGGGACAGCATCCAAGGATTTCCCTTTTTCATCCCCGCCCTTCTTCCGGGCAACTGCTTTCATATTTACGGGGCAGAGGCATCTGATGGGACCTCGATGGAACAGCGCCTGAGTCGCCAGATGCTCGGCCCCAATTTTCCCGTTCCCCTTCAAGTAATGCGCTCAGAGCTCAAGTTCTACGAGCTGACGTCTGGATTGACTATCTTATTGGACGATGTGACCGTTGAGACCGTCTTTCTCAACTACTCACACAGGGCAATGGGTTATCGAGTCACCTGGCAAGGACATTCTGTTGTCTACGCCATGGATCGCCTCTGTTATGAGGATCACATCGATAAAGCGCTGCTTCATCTAGCACGGCAAGCTGATTTGCTGATTTTGAAGGCTCCTAATTCCTTCTGTGAGGGTGGCATCCCATCTTCGCCACGCCTCTGGAAAGACAATCTCTGGCAGACGGGAATCGAAACCGCAAAAGCAGCCGGCGTTAAGCGAATCGTCATGTCTCGCTACAACCCTGACTCCGATGACGACTTTCTCGATCAGGTAGAAGATCAAGTTAAGTCCGTTTTCCCCAATGACTTCCTAGCCCGCGAAGGAATGATTGTGCCAATAGCTTAGTCGAGCTAAAAAAACACACTGGTAGACCTCTTAATTTAAGCGTCTAAACAATTTCTCCCATTCACCTCACTCCCCCATTGTCAGGAGTAAGACTTGTCTATAGGTTTTGTTAACGGCTGAGAATAGGGCAAGATCTCTTATAAGTTTTCCAATTGGTGATCTTGCATAATGGATTCTTCTTTTGTCGTTTCTGCCCAGTACCTTAAGGAACATTTAGATGACCCGCAAGTGGTGATTGTGGATTGTCGCTTCGTACTCACTGAGCCAGAAGTGGGTCATCAACAGTATTTAGAGAGTCACATCCCCATGGCTCACTATCTCGATTTAAATAAAGACCTATCGGCACCTGTAGGGCCTCATGGTGGGCGTCACCCGTTGCCGGATATCGATGAGCTAGCGCAGAAATTAGCTGCCATAGGCGTGAATTTTCAACAGACTCTAGTCGTCGCTTACGATCATTCTCGCTTGGGTTTTGCGGCGCGTCTGTGGTGGCTACTCCGTTACATGGGACATGACCAAGTTGCCTTGCTCAATGGGGGCTGGACGGCATGGCAAGCAGCGGGATACCCCGCTACAGATGTTTTACCTCCGACGCCAGTGCCAGGGATGTTTGTTCCCCAAATACGCTCGGATTGGTGGCTGGATATTGACACCTTCAAAGTGCGTAAGGATTTGCCGGGTGTAGTGGTGGTCGATGCGCGGGAGCGCGATCGCTATTTAGGGAAACGAGAGCCGATTGACCCCATCGCGGGTCATATACCTGGTGCCGTTAATTACCCTTGGCAAGACGTTACCGATGCTCAAGGTTATGTGTACCCCATCGCTCAGCAACAACAGCGATGGCTTGATATCACACCACAAACAGAAGTTATTGTTTATTGTGGTTCTGGAGTCACCGCCTGTGTCAATCTCCTCTCTCTAGAATTGGCTGGGATTCACACAAGCAAGCTCTATGCAGGGGGTTGGAGTGACTGGTGTTCTTATCTAACTCCCCCACAAGCCTCCCAATCAACTGATTGAGTGTCTCCCTACATTTCGCTCCTCCTCGATCGCTTCTATGAGTTCAAGCGGAATATCAACGCGGAAATTTTTTGGATCAATCCCATATCGTGATGGGTTGCTGAGGAGAGTCCACTCAGAACTACAATTTAAATGTAAATTTGATAAAGTACTTCCGCAGCAGACTTCACTGTGTGCTGACCAAATATACTTAAGTTGAAGTTATCCTGTTAGCAAACCATGCCTTTAGGTTTATCGCCTGAGGGTGATTTAAAGGGAGGAGTTAAAAAAATGAAGTAAAAAGAAGGAGAACCCTTGAGGGTTATCGCTTTAACGTAACTATTAGCAAATGATTAAATAAAAATTGCTAAAATAAGAAGTTCAATTAAATTCACTAGAACTATTAGGTCTTAGTTTATATGCCATGCCCCATGAACCGTCTGTCTATTTTTGTAGACGGGAACAATATGTTCTACGCTCAACAAAAAAACGGCTGGTTTTTCGATCCAAGAAGGGTATTAGACTACTTCAAAGGTGAGCCAAACATAACATTAGTCAATGCCTTTTGGTACACCGGATTAAAAGACCCTCAAGATCAGCGCGGATTTCGAGATGCCCTAATCAGCCTCGGTTACACCGTCCGGACAAAAATTCTCAAAGAATATTACGATGATAATTCGGGTCGTTATTCTCAAAAAGCTAATTTAGATATAGAAATTGTTGTCGATATGTTTAATACAGTAGATCAGTACGATAAAGTGATTCTTTTTAGTGGAGATGGTGATTTTGAACGAGCTATTGAATTACTACGTTCAAAGAATACACATATTACAGTAGTCTCAACAGAGGGAATGATTGCCAGGGAATTAAGGAATGCAACCGACCGTTACATAGATTTAAACGAAATCCGCGATCGGATAGAGAAAATTGACTATTAAATATAATTGAGTAAAAAATAACTCGTATCTTATATAGATTGAGGACAATCAATTCTTCATTTCTTCATTTGTCGCCAAACTGAGCTATGAACAAGCAACCGCAAACAGACCGCATTATTATCTTTGACACCACTCTCCGGGATGGGGAACAGTGCCCCGGAGCGACCCTGAATGTAGACGAAAAGCTGGTGATTGCGCGGCAACTAGCGCGTCTAGGAGTTGATGTGATTGAGGCGGGTTTCGCTTTTGCTAGCCCCGGAGATTTTGAGGCGGTGGAAAAAATTGCCAAAGCCGTGGGGACAGAGGATGGCCCGGTCATCTGTAGTTTGGCAAGAGCGATTAAAGGCGATATCCAAGCCGCTGCGGAAGCGATTAAGCCAGCCGCCAAGGGTCGAATTCATACCTTTATCTCGACTTCAGACATTCACCTGGAATACCAACTCAAGAAATCCAAAGCCGAGGTACTGGCGATCGCCGAGGAAATGGTCGCGTATGCCAAAAGCTTCACCGACGACGTGGAATTTTCAACCATGGATGCCACCCGTACCGATCCAGAGTACCTCTACCAAGTGCTAGAACGGGCGATCGCAGCCGGTGCCACCACCATCAATATTCCCGATACCGTGGGTTACACCACCCCTAGCGAATTTGGGGCGCTGATTAAGGGCATCAAAGACAACGTCCCCAATATTGACCAAGCGATTATTTCCGTCCATGGTCACAATGATATCGGCTTGGCGGTGGCGAACTTCCTGGAAGCCGTCAAGAATGGGGCGAGGCAGTTGGAATGTGCGATCAACGGCATCGGTGAACGGGCGGGAAATACGGCTCTAGAAGAGGTGGTGATGGCGCTGCATGTGCGGCGGCAGTATTACAATCCCTTCTTAGGACGTCCTGTGGAGTCAGAAGCCCCCCTGACGAACATTGACACGCGGCAGATTTATAAAACCTCTCGCTTGGTGTCCAACCTCACCGGCATGTTGGTACAGCCGAACAAAGCGATTGTGGGAGCAAATGCCTTTGCTCACGAGTCAGGGATTCATCAGGATGGGGTACTCAAGAACAGGCTGACTTACGAAATCATGGATGCCCAGTCCATTGGTTTGACAGAAAATCAGATTGTGTTGGGCAAACACTCCGGGCGCAACGCCTTCCGCACTCGCTTGCGGGAACTGGGGTTTGAGCTTTCGGAAACCGAGTTGAATAAGGCATTTATCCGCTTCAAAGAACTGGCTGATAAGAAAAAAGAAATCTCGGACTGGGATTTGGAAGCGATCGCCAATGATGAAACCCAACAAACTCCAGAACTGTTCCACCTAGAATTGGTACAGGTTTCTTGTGGCAATCAGGCACGTCCGACTGCCACCGTATGCCTGAGAAACCCAGGGGGTGAAGAATTGATGGATGCGGCGATCGGCACGGGGCCTGTAGATGCGGTGTACAAAGCCATCAACCGGGTGGTGAACGTCCCCAACGAACTGATCGAGTTTTCCGTGCAGTCCGTGACTAAGGGCATTGATGCCATGGGAGAAGTGACCATTCGCCTACGGCACAATCATCGGGTATTCTCCGGTCATGCTGCCAACACCGACATCATTGTGGCCTCTGCTCAAGCCTATGTGAACGCCCTCAATCGCCTGTATGGCTCATTGCAAGGCGACCAAACACGACGGATTGGTCGCGGGGAAACCAGCGCGAATGAATCGGGCATAACAGCAGAATCGGTTGTTGTTCAGGGAGCGAGGGTTAATCAACAGTGATTGATTTCCTAACAATTGCTAACAAATGCTCATCTTTGAGCATTTTGGTATCGGAACAAGCCTGAGACTATGCCAAATCGCCAATTTCGCCTAGAAGTTCGCCAACAACTTCTAGTGGATGCGGGCCTGCTAGCGTTGCTAGCGCTAATGATCACAATTATCACCACTGCCTACATTTCCAGTGAACATAACTTTCACTGGTGGATTGACTGGTATGTGCGAACCCTGGATATCGTCACAACTTGGTGCGAATCCCCTGCTGAAGCCATACAACGGGTTCAGCGGTCTTTGATTGCAGAACGCAATCGACTCTACACGCTGCCGCTCATTCCATTCATTTTAGTCTTCGGTCGTTCCCGCCTTGTCTACGAACTAGCTCTGGCACTGGTCTATCTATTACCATTTGCCTTGGTGATGGGAGCGATCGCCACACAGCTCATCCGGGCGCATTCACGCCCGGTTTTTTGGGCAACCGCGTTTTTAACCTTACTCATCCCCGTAAGCTGGATACCCACATTTATGGGCATTCCAGACACAGGGGGAGCGGTATTTTTGGGTCTGGCGACGTTCTTTTACTTGCAGGATGTCAGACTCAGGACGTGGTGGCGAATTCCTCTGATCGGATTCTTGATTGGATCGGCGATTTTGTTGCGCCGTCCATTCGTCTACGCAGGCGTAACGTTCCTCGGTGCCATCAGCTTACAAGCTTTGATCTTCTTTATCGCTGAGCTGGGAAAACCGCCACTTCAGCAGGTGAATGAGAAACGGGCGCTATCAGTAAGGGAAAGCCTCAACCCCATCGTCCAACCCTGGAGATGGTTGCGATCGCGGCTGGGGAGGAGAGAGTCTTTGAACTATCGCTTTGCCTCTGTTTCAACCTACTTAGCTGCCTTCGTGCCTTGGGTGTGGTGGAGAGAACCGACGACAACGGGTGACAAACATCCCCATGCTAGGGCGTGGGGGAATTTGCTATTGGCTGGTGTGCGGATTGCTCTGATTGCAGCTAGCGCGTTGGCTACCTTATGGATTGTGGCACCCCACTTTACCTATGCCGCCTTAACGACGAATTACAAAAACCTCTACACCTCTTGGAGCTTACCCTTCAGCGACATTGTCAACTTATACGCCTCGTTCTATGGCTGGGGAACGTGGCTGTTGGTGCTACTGGGGTTTTCGGCAAGTCTTGTGACTCGGAGCTTACCATTACCCGTGGTTAGCTTTATGGGGTTGTCCGGTGTCTTGTCCCTGAGCATCTGGCTGGTTGTCCTACGGTACGGCAATGTCTTTTATTCCTTACAAGTCACACCATTTATCGTCATCGGGTTGGTTGCCTTGATCTGGACAACTTGGAGCAGGCTGAGGGGGAAAAGGCAATGGCTCATCTTAGGGGTGATGGGTGGCTATTTAGTGGTTAACTTCATGGTTGGGCTGGCTCCAATTGGGACAATGAGCCGTGTTTTTCATCCCCTGTTTGCCCTCAACATGCCTCCCCTTGTGCGTACAGACTACGATGAAGTCGTTCGATTGGTGAACTCCCTGCGTCAACTGACTCCTGCGGGAGAGCCGATTTTAGTGGTGGGTTTTCAACGCCTTCAGTTGACAGGAAATATGCTGCGATCGGCGGAGTACCTCCTCTACCCAGAAGACGATAGGCTGTTAAACACCTTGCCCGTGCCCGAAGTGGACTCTCGCGATTCTTATCCCTTGGAGGAAATGGTGGAGGCGCAGTACGTGGTGGTTCCCAGTCAGTTGCCAGCTTATTCAAGTAACCCCACTCAAAATCCTGCGGTTGGGGAATGGCTACCCAATCAAGAAAATGATGTTGTCAACGTGGTGTTTGATGCCTTTACTCAAAATTGGGAGTTTGCCCAAGATTTCCAACGCCTTCCGACAGAGTTTCAGTTTGAGAACGGGGTTGTTGTGAGTATTTACCAGCGACTTCGTCCTACCTCTCTGGCGACAGCCGTGCGAACCCTCCACGCCATGCAGCAGAAAATTGGTGAACGACCCGGTTCCCAGGGAAATTGGATTATTCTGAGTCAGTGGTTACACAACACAACCGTCAGGCAAAACTCCAGCCAGAATTATCAGGTTGTTGCTTTCCGTCGCGATCACCCTTGGGGTGAGGAGGAGAGAGCCTACCGCCTGTTTGAATCCACGCCGTTAGTGAAAGAACTGGGTTTGCAATCCTCCTCTGGGCAGAGATATAAGAGCCTATCCCCTTCGGCACTGTCTGTAGAACAATTGCCAAACGGACGTGATTTTACTGTTCGGGGAACCTTGGCTTCCAACGTAGCAACTTCTCAGGAACTAGGGGGAGCGAGGTTAGAAGCGCCCGATTCATCATCCTTCACCTTGCCCAAGCTGCGCCTCGTTAAAGCGCTGAGGAACCAAGGATTAGAACAGGCGAATACGGATGTACCCGATCAAGAAGCTAGTGAAGACCGTACTCAGCAGCTAGGCACATCCCTACTCTATCTCGGCCCAGTGACAGACCAGGCCAAAGTTTCCGGTGTAATCAATTACCTGGATCAAGCCTGTGTTGGATCATCTCTACGAGTGGCAATGTTAGATACAGAAGGCCACATCGTGAGCTCAACAGAAAGTGCCTATAGTCATACTCCCCAAAAAATCACCAAATTTGACCTATCCGTTCGGGGTCAACATTCAGCCTATCTGTTATTGAATATCCTGAACTACGATCAAAATGATTTAGTGAACTCCTGTACGCTCCAAATCAATCCCTTGAACGTATTAAACCCCAAATCGTGAATAAGGATGCATTTTTGACCTGAAATTTCTAATTGATCCATGTAAAATCATTTAGCAAAAGTGTGCTGAAAACAAAATGTTAGACGAAACCTTGGAAAAAGAGCGACGCTTCCATGATAATTGGGCTGCCGCTATTGATGTAGATGGAATTCGGGTAGCCGACTATTTTGAAGCTTGTACAGCTCCCGAAAATCGCTTTATTCTACGCCAGATGGGAGACATCCGAGGTAAGCGGCTATTAGACTTGGGATGTGGTGCGGGTGAAAATAGCGTCTATTTTGCCAAACAAGGAGCGCATTGTGTAGCTACAGATTATTCACCAGGAATGGTAGAAGTGGCGCTCAAATTAGCGGCATCGAATGGAGTCAAGATTGAAGGACGCACCGCCAATGCAATGGCGCTGGATTTTCCAGATAACACCTTTGATTTAGTCTATGCTTCTAATTTATTGCATCATATCCCAGATCCAAAAATCGCTTTAAAAGAAATGCACCGAGTCCTCAAACCCGGAGGAAAAGCCTGTTTTTGGGACCCCTTAAAGCATAACCCGGTGATTAATGTCTATCGCCGCATGGCAACTGAAGTGCGTACTGAAGATGAAATGCCGCTGGATATTAATATTGTTAATTACATACAATCTCTATTTTCGGAAACCGCTTACGATACCTTTTGGATCGCCACGCTTTGGATTTTCTTGCGCTTCTATTTGATCGAAAAAGTTAATCCTAATCAGGAGCGTTATTGGAAGAAAATTATTCTGGAACAAGAACGATTAGCCCCGACTTATCTACGCTTGGAAAAATTAGATAAATTCTTGAAGAAATTACCACTGATGAAGCGCTTAGCGTGGAATATTGCGGTGGTAGCTACTAAATAACTCAAGATATTTCTACAAGGGATTTAAGCGATCGCGGACTTAATCAGGCTAGAAATCACTTGAATCAATGTCTCTGGTTCTAGGGGTTTTGAGACATGCTGTTGAAATCCAGCTCGTAGTGCTTGTTGCTGGTTGAAGTCCCCTGCGTAGGCAGTGAGAGCGATCGCTAAAACTTGTCCGCCTTGGTCTGGCGGCAACGCTCTCACCTGTTGCATCAGCATATAGCCATCCATATCTGGCATCCCAATGTCACTCAGCAGCACATTTGGCTCCGATCGAATGAGCATGGTTAATGCTTCATCGGCAGTCGTTGCTGTGAGTACGTTTGCGCCCGCTTGCTCTAACACAAAAGCCACAAACTCCCGTGAATCCGGTTCATCATCCACGACTAACACTTGAATACCGTTCAAATCAGAAGATGGCTTTGATGATTGACCGTTCTGATTGGCGGACGACTGGATGGGCATGACTGGAAGTCTGACGGTAAAGGTTGCACCTTTCCCTACCCCAAGGCTTTCGACTCCGGCTGTGCCCCCATGCAGTTCGACTAAGTTTCGCACGATCGCCAGCCCTAATCCCAGGCCACCAAACTTTCGGGTCGTTGTCGCGTTGGCTTGACGGAAGTAGTCAAACACATAGGGCAGAAAGTCAGGCTCAATTCCCTGTCCGGTATCGCTGACTATAATGTGGGCGTATGAGTCTAAGCGCTCTAACCGAATGTTGACATGTCCCCCTGCTGGCGTAAACTTTACCGCATTGGAGAGCAGATTCCAAATTACTTGCTGCAACCGGGTGGAATCTCCCCAAACCAAACCCACATCTGGTTCAAGGCTTGCTTCTAATTTGATTGATTTGGCTTCTGCCGCCAGCCGTACCGTTTCCATCGCGGCTCGAATGATGGAGACTAGATTGATCGAACTGACGTTAAGGTTGAGCTTGCCCTGTAAAATCCGGGAAACATCCAGCAGATCTTCAATCAATTCCGATTGCAGTTGGGCATTGCGTTCGATCGTCTTCAATGCCTGCTGGGTTTTTGCTGCGTCTAGCTTGCCATTCTGCAAGAGTTTTGCCCAGCCCAAAATCGGATTGAGGGGCGATCGTAATTCATGGGAGAGCACCGCCAAAAACTCATCTTTGATGCGATTGGCGCGATCAGCTTCGGCGCGTGCAGCTTCGGCGCGTGCAAGAAGTTGTTCCCGTTCGGCTGCTGTCTGCCGCTGCTCAATTAGGTCAGCCGCTTGGCGAGCGAGTAAATCAAGAAACCGCAACTCGCGAGCGCTGGGTCGGTGGTGGTCATGCCAATGAGTGGAAACCATGCCGATCAGTCTGCCTGCACGGGTGGTCAACGGGGTGGACTGCGCGGAGAGATACCCAGCCTCCACATGCAGTCGCATTGAACCGCTGGGGTCTTCACTCTCTGGCACATCGAAATCAACGAAGCTACGAATCCCCTTCTTAAGGGCAATACCGCAGGAGGTATTAAAACTTGCATTCACCCGGTAGAAATGCTCGGTCATGTTTTGCTCAAAGCCTTGCGTGGCGAGCAGTACCAGATCTTGCGTCGCTACGTCAAAAAGTTGCACCGTTCCGGCATCCGCCTTTGTGAGCGCGATTGCAGCAGACATAATCTCTTGGTACAGCGTTTGAATGTCGCCTTCGGTCACGAGCCGCGCACCCAGTTCGCGGAGTAGCTGCGTATCTTCTAGGTCTGCTGCGACAAACGCTTCGGCGCGGGCGCGATCGACTGCCGCCCAAGTCCGCTCGGCGACTTCTTCCGCTAGAGCCACTTCATCCGGCGTCCAAACTCGCGGTTCGGACGTGTGGATTGCCAGTCCTGCGACGAACTCGCCACCCTTGACTAGTGGTATGCCGATGTAGGCACCAATCTGGATGGCGGCATAGGCTGAGCGCTCTTGCGGGGACAGGTTGGCATCGGTTGACACATCCGACACGCACACGGTACGACCAGCGCGGTATGCTGCGAGCAGCTTGGGTCCGAACGAATCAATGGAGTAGCCACCGGCGAGTAGTGCGGCACCGTTGACGTAATCGCGCTCAACAACGTAATTAGCGCCACGAACTTCAAAGTATGCTACGCGGTTCGCATTGAGATATTCGCCCAGCACACGGGCGGCAGTTGCTTGAACCTCTACCGGCTCAGCAAGGGGGCGGAGCGCGTCGGCGAGAGAGACGCGAAAAGCATCTAATTTGGCGGCACGGTGCAACCTCTCTTCTGCTTGTTTGCGTTCACTAATGTCGTTGAAGAGAGTTGCCACCTTGTGCTCGTGCGGCTCGCCGATGCGGAAGGCGTAAACATCGTAAAAACGCTTAAGCTCCTCGGCTCGGTTTTCAAACCGCGCGGCTTCGCCCGTTAGCGCAATTTTGCCGTAAATCTCAAACCAATGTGCGTCGTGCTGCGGCACCAATTCGCAGATTGTTTTGCCAATCGCGTTCACCAGCCCCGTGTGTTTCTCAAACGCTGGATTGACTTCAAGAAAGCGGTAATCGTCTGCTTTTCCGGTTTGATCAAACAAAACTTCGATTATACAAAAGCCCTCGTCCATCGAATTGAACAGCGTGCGGTACTTCGCCTCACTCGCCCTCAGAGCCGCCTCAGCCAGCCTGCGCTCCGTAACGATCTGCGTTCGACCGCCCACTGCCTCAACCGAGCCGTCAGCAGCAAGTAGGGGAACGAAGATGTATTCGTATTGTCCTATTACGCCTGCTGGGTTAGTGTAGGTGGCTTCGCCTTCTAAGGACTGCGCCGTCTCGATCACTTGGCGGATCTGCGCCTCGTGCAACCGAACAAGCTCGTCGGGGTAGCCCAGGTCGAAGAAGTTCTTGCCAACCGCCTGATCCAGGGTCAGCCCCCACAGATCCAGGAGAGGTTTGTTCACATATCGGAAGCGCCCTTCCAGGTCGAAGAGGTACACAAATTCCTGAAGACGTGCGAGTACTGTGTCGAAGATCTCAAGCTGCTTGTTACGCTCCGCTTCCAGCCGTTGGCTCTCTCGCTCAGATTCGCGCAGGACTGCCTCAGCCTGCTTGCGCTCGGTAATGTCCCGCGAAATGCACAGCAACCGTTCAATTTGCCCCTCTGCCCCTCGAATGGAACTTACTTTGCTATCCCACCACTTCGGTTCGCCGCTCAGGGTCGGACGATATCCTTGAAAGGTGGCAACTTTGCCCACTCTTGCCTGGGCGATCGCCTCAATTGCCGCTTGCTGATCTGCGCCTTGCCAAAATTCTGCCCAGGACGTGTTGAGGAAGGGCGTGATATCTTGGATGCCCAGCAACGCTTGACCTGCCGGACTCATGAGCACAATTCGCCCCTCTAAGTCCAACACTTTTATACAGTCATCGCTGCTCTCAAGAATCTGCTGATTAAACTGCTCACTTTGACGCAATGCCGTGGCTGCTGTCTGTTGCAATTTCTGCATACTGTAAAGGGCAGCAGCGGTAAAGCCTCCCAGGCTCATCATCAGCCGCTGATCCTCCGTATCAAAGTGACGCGCATCTGTGTGGGATATAATCCACAGCGTCCCTAAGGGGCGATCATTGACATGGAGTGGAATCAGCAATCCTTCCACAACGGGAAACTGCGGGTGATATAAATAGGTGAAAAACCGCTCAGGATAGCTGTATAGCTGGGGCTGATTACAAGCAAGGGTCGTGCCACACGGGCTAAAGCTCCCTGGGGTCGTGCCTTGCTCAAACGGTTCTAGCGCACCTGCGATCGCTACCCAGCGGAAAACTGATTCCCCATTGGATGTAGTTTCGAGTAAGCTAACTCCAACCGTATCGGCTCGACAGAGATCGAGCGCAAGGCGAACGAGCGTTTTCAGCATGGACTGTGGCTCGTCCATCAGGTGTTGGGCAAGGGTACGGAGTGCTTGGCTTTCAGCTGCAAAATCGGGCTGTCGTGCGGGGCGGCTCGCCAGCACTCCTGTCATGAGAACATCAGCTTCAGTGATTGGGTGCGAACTTTGGGGTGAATCTTTGCCTACAAGATCAGAGCGGTGGAGGCTATCAATCATCGGGTGTCCGTCCTCACTCTGAGAAGTATTTGACGAGCAAATCTTTGCCAGTATCGCCCATCTGATGCAGCAAGTGTTCAATCTGCTTCAATGCGACAGGTAAGGGCTTCGTTCGCCCATTCTCCCAACGATTGACGCTCTGAAAAGAAACCCCTAATTTCGCGGCAAACTTAGCTTGTGAGAGTTCCAGGCGTTGTCGCGTTTCACGCACCAGATCTGCTAGCTCTGATTGGTCGATCGCAGGCATAAATTTCAAATCACTGCATTCCCCTTAGGTATACCATCTGGTATAGTGAGCATCCTCTCTCGTAGGACACAGAATACAAGAGAGTTAGCGTAGTGCTTTTTAATAGACCTCTGGCAAAAGTCAAAATAAGACCCCCGTCAGTCCCCCTTACCAAGGGGGAAGCAAGAAAAATCCGACTCCCTCCCCTTACTAAGGGGAGGGTTGCCGGAGCCGAAGGTGAGGATGGGGTTTCAACATTTTTGCAAGAGACATCCATGAGCGTAGCGCTCACACTCCAGAATGAAAATATAATTATCTCTAGAGACTGGCGTAGAGGTCGGCTTAGACAATAGTGCATTGAGCCTGAGCAA